>PULU01000027.1 GCA_003551065.1 Thermoplasmata archaeon
TGGACAAACCATGGTCCACAACCCATGAAATGATCTTTCTAATGTCTTCGTTAGATAATCCCATAAAATCATTATCAAAATCACTACTTAAACTTTGACGAAATTTTTGGAGAATAACACAGTGATTGTCTGATAATGTGTTATCTGATAATCATATATATTGTCTAAAAAATATTATTTGGTATATTGTCGAAACTTTTATTAAGCAAAATCACCTGATATCTAATCATGGGTGTTGAGGACTCACTCTTAAACTCTAAAAACGATGTTGAGTTCGTGAACCGTTGGGCTGAGTTAGATGAATTGAAAGAATACATGAAGGAAACGCTCAGAAGTAATGGTCAATTCGTTCTCCTCAAAGGCGAAGCCGGAATAGGAAAAACTCGTATAGCCATGGAATTCAGCCAAGAATGTAAAAAAAATGACTTCAACTTTCTATGGGGTCGGTGTCTCTATCATGAAAGCACAGACCCTTATATCCCATTCATCGAAGCTTTGGGAGATTATATCAAAAAGGGTGGATCTGACAACTCTACAAAAAGGAGAAGTGGATATGTTGGACTCGGTGCCTCGGCTACAAGCAGTTCTTCCGATGCTAGACCAATATCTCTAGTAGGACTAGGTTCTTCCTCAAATGAAGTAGATTCGATATCCATTTCAGACGAAAGGGAAGCTATGTTCACAAAAATACTGAGACTTATCAAAAAACTCTCCAATGAACAGCCATTATTGCTTTTCTTCGATGATCTACAGTGGATAGATGATTCATCTTCTCAGCTTCTGCATTTCTTGATAAGGAACATATTCGATCAAAGAGTATTTATCATCGGGGCTTATAGACCGGAAGAATTAAAGACACATGGTAAAAGGAAACCTCTCGAGATATTATTAGATAGAACAAAACAAGAGGACATCGTCGATATAATCGAGATAGACAGACTGGGGTTCCAGCCAGTTTCGGAGATGGTACGTAATAAACTTCAGACAAAAGACTTACCCGAATCTTTTCTATTAACCATCTATAAAGAAACGGAAGGTAATCCCTATTACGTTGTTGAAATCTTGAACTCGATGGTCGAAGAAGGTGTCATCAATCCATATTCATATAACTGGAACCCTCAGGAGGAACTCATAGATATCTCCATACCTTCATCTATAAAGGACATCACGAGTCGTAGGATAGAGAGACTCGATGAAACTGAAAAGAAGGTTATGATGTATGCAGCTGTCGTGGGAAATGAGTTCAATTTTGAGATTCTTGAGAAATCTGTCGATATGGATGTGCTTGAACTTCTAGACACTTGTGAAGAACTTGAGAACCACAATATCATCAGCGAGATGAAAGATGCAGAGGAAGAGATCTATAGGTTCAATCATCTACAGCTCAGGAACACTATATACGAAAACATGGGTAAGACCAGGAAAAGGATATTGAATAAGCAGATAGGCGAAGCTATCGAAGAGTATTACGAAGAACTTGAAAACCATTACTACTCATTGAGCCGACATTTCCATGAAGGAAAGGTTTATGATAAAGCATATGATTATTCCATGAAGGCCGCTGAAAGAGCCCTGAATACCTTCGCTATTGAAACCGCTATCAGATATCTCGATACTGCCTTGGACTCGCTGAGAAAATCCAATGATATCGATGACGAAGATGAGAAAAAAATCTCGATTTTAACCAAGATCGGAGAACTCGCCTATGATATAAGTAACACTGAAAAAGCTCTTGAAGCTTTTAATTTCCTTCTAGACTTATCTGAAGAGAATGGAGATTATAAGAAGAAGGCTGATTCTCTTCGGTGGATAGCTCATACATACAGAGATTCAGAGGAGTTTCAAAAGGCATACGATTTCTACAATAGAGCACTAGATATTTACAAAGATATAGATGAAGAAAAAGGGATCGCCGATACTAAGCGTGGTCTTGGATATCTGCTATGGAGAGAAGGAAGATTCGATGAGGCAATCGAACTCTACGACCACGTGGTCGAAATAGCCAAGGATATTGACGAAAAACAGATCTTATCCCTGACCTATATCGAGATGGGCAACATATATGCTCAGCGAGGATATAACGAGAAGGCTATAGAATATTACGAGAGGAGTATTCCCCCACTGAAAGAACATAACGGCTATAAAAATATCGCTAGGGCATACAATAATATGGGGGACCAGTATATGAAGAAGGGTGATTGGGAGGACGCCATAGAACATTTCATCAAGGCCGTTGAAAATGCAAAGAAGATAGGTGATAAAAGGTTCATCGGGTGGGGTTATTTCAACCTTGGAGAGGCCCTAGCTAAAAAAGGCAACTGTGAGAAAGCAAAGGAATATGTAGATAAGGCCGAAAAAGTTATGAAACCACTTACAGAAACCATCGGTCTTTCTTCACTCAACAGGGTTAGAGCAATAATCTATAGGATAGAAGGAGATTACGCAGAGGCACTATCATCGATGGACATAGCTAAAGATTATCTCAAGGACTTGGACATACCTTTTGCTGAGGCTGAAAACGAGTATGAATGCGGTAGGATATACAAGGAGAAAGGGGAAATCAAAAAGGCGAAAAATAGATTTGAAAAAGCTAGGCAGATGTTCAGGGACCTAGGTGCTTCGCAGTATCTGGATAAAGTCGAAGAACATCTATCATCTCTAGAAGAGTGATTTATTCATATATCCAATCTTCTTCTACTCGAGAGTAATCTAGATATTCATTATCATCGAAAAAGATGTCCAATTCTCTCTCGGCACTCTCCTTTGAGTCCGCAGCATGAACGACGTTCCTGCCGATATCTATACCGTGATCGCCACGGATCGTACCCGGGGAAGCTTCTTTAGGATCGGTCTTACCCACCAAGGTCCGGACTATCGATATCGCTGAATTACCTTTCAATGCCAGGGCAACTACCGGACCCGAAGTGATGTATTCAAGTAATGGTTCATAAAAGTCTTTACCTTCATGCTCGGCATAATGTTCAGATGCTGTATCTTCATCGATCTGAATCATCTTTAAGGCTATCAACCTCAGACCTTTTTCCTCCATCTTGGTGATTATGTTACCTATCAAACCTCTTTGTACCGCATCTGGTTTGACCATCAAAAATGTAGTCTCCAATCTATCTATCTCCTTCTATTTCTTTTTTCGGAGTACCTTCTTTTTAGGTTTCTTTTCTTCTTTTTTATGATATGTCTTCACTGCTTTTTCTTGGGCATGTTTCTTAGTCCATCTAGTCTGCCTATCTTTTCTACCGATATCTACCATGTTCTTCTCACATTTACTGGTACAGAAGTTGAAAGACTGGCCGTCGGATTTTATATATAATTTCCCGGTGCCTGGTTCGATCTTTTTTCCGCAGAATGTGCATTCCTTAGCTTCAACCATCTTACCTGACCCCTATACTCTTCGCCTCTCTAGCGGTCTCACGGAGCATCAATATATCTCCTTTCTGAACAGGACCCATCACGTTGCGGGTGATGATCCTACCTTCGTCTCTACCTTCTAGAACTCTAACTTTTACTTGGGTAGCCTCACCGGTCATACCAGTCCTGCCAACGATCTCGACAACTTCACCCGGTGTGCCTTCATATTCAGCCATTTAAAACTCCTCTCATGGATAATTTATTTTAGATCTTCTACAGATTTTTTGATATTCTCTATCATCTGTTCCGCTTTACCCGGATCAGTAATAGCTACTGAAGCTGATGGAGCTTGAATACCGGAAGCTGCTCCAAGTTCCTGTTTACTTGGCACGTAGGCGTAGGGAACTCCTCTCTCTTCACAGAGTAGAGGCATGTGGGCTAGTATCTCTGGGGGGTTTACATCCTCAGCTAATACTACAAACTTTGCATCTCCACGTTCTACTACCTTCGTGACCTCGTTGGTCCCTTTCCTGACCTCACCAGTGTCACGTGCTATCTCAACTGCTTCATAACTCTTATCTATCAATTCGTCGGGCATCTCGAAATTTACATACATCTTTGCCATCTTAAACACCTCTTTCGGGCCTATGGCCCTCATCAATCATCGGCTTTTTACCAATGGAACAAGCCCTTTACAGAAGGTATGATATAAAAACCTTTTTCCGACTCCTTCCCATAAAAATTAAAGCCTCAACGGATATCTAGATACATGAAAGGCTGGTGGAACAGAGCCGTAAA
>PULU01000097.1 GCA_003551065.1 Thermoplasmata archaeon
ATCTCTTTCAAAAATGTTTTTATTCTCTAAAGTATTAACTAGGTTAGAGAGCATCCCATTCATGTTTGATCCCATATAAACATATGGGATGCTCTTTTTTAATTCTTAAGTTGACATCCTCCTATATATAATCGTAAGAAATATATATCAATATCCTGTACCGATATCGATGATCGAGGGACGACTTGATGATGATACCCAGATGGGATTTGATGTCATAAGATATGGTTTTTATGTTACGATAGTTTTGTACGTAATTTCTGGTTTGTTTTTTCTGTATTGGAGTTCAGATCCTGTCGATGATCCCTCTAGCATGGGATGTTTTCTATGTTTTTTCTCTATAATACTTGTCATACTCTATTTAGTCGGGATATATAAATTGTACAAAGGGTCGAGTAAGGTTTCGTTCGACCATGAGAGGAATGTAAACATTGCAGTGGTATTGATCATCCTCGGCTTCATATTTGGACTTGCTAGCCCGTCCCTTAACTTTGACTCCATTGAAGCTTTTAGACACTCGATGATGGTGTCAAGTGGACTAGAGATGGTACAGCAGATATTTTATGTTCTAGCTTTCATCTATTTGGTTATCGATCTAGCAAAGAAAAAAGCTAGAAATTACCTTTACATAGGTGCATCGCTTCTCTGGGCCGTTTTCTTATTTAGGGTGATATGGAGTATTTATTTCATCCCTTCGGAAGGAGAACTCGTCGACATTGTGTTGACCTCACTACGTATGCTGTCTGTAGTGATGCTGGTCATGGCCGTTGGATACTTCTTCATGTCCATGGGATACAAAAAGGCCACATACACTCAAGAAAAGAAAAGTGAAAATGATAGTGAAGAAGAACTTTTCAAAGAGGTATGTCCAAATTGCAATAGCGCAGAGTTCACAAGATACTCAGATGGTTCGGGTTTCTGTGAGTACTGTGGTAGGATAGCTACCGATGAAGAAGAGCATTTGGAAACACAGGATCTTGAATAAAGATCCAACCATGAGGATTCATTCGTTATAAATCTTTTAATAAATAGAGGGAAAGGATTTTTCGCTTTTTGTTCATACTTCACCGTTTTTCTTTTGGTAGACCACCACAGCCAAGACAGCTGCCAGTAACAGGATCGTGATCGTGAATCCAGGGATATCTTCTTCTTCGAATTGTGCTGTAATCTCCATGTGCTCATCAACAGTGAACGTGATCTCTTGTTCCTCTCCTTCGTAATCACCTGTCCAATCTTTGAAATATTCTTGGCTATCCTCCTCTATCTTCAAAAGGAACTCTGTTCCTTCTTCAACTGTGAATACCCATTCGTCTTCATCTTCGATCTCTTGGATATCAATAACCGTTTTATCTGAACCGTATTCAACGGTCCCTGGTCCATCGATGATCAATGTTACTTCATACGTCTCAATATCATCTTCTTGGAATACAGCTGTGATCTCGATATCCCCCTCTGAAGTGAACGTGATCACCTTTTCGTCTTCCTCGTAGCCGTCCCAACCCCTGAATTCGAAACCCTCTGACGGTTCAGCAGTCAGTCTGATTTCATCTCCAGATTCACCAGGTATTACGGACTCATCTATTATTGGGGATACTGGAGGTTCTATCCACTCTTCATCGTTGATCCTACTCTCAACTTTGACTTCACCTTCACCTACTACATCGAGTTCTATCACATGCTCAGCAAAAAAGGCGGTCAAGGATATCTCTCTATCCATAACTAAAGTTATCTCTCGATCGTCGTCGAAGGTTTCGTACACATCTGTATCAACTATCTCACGCCAATCGACGAAATCATGATCCGCATCTGGCGTTGCACTGAGTTCTACTTCGGTTCCCTTTTCATAATCTCGCTCAAACGGAGCATCTATCTCTTCATCGTCCACTTCGACTGTTCCTTCTCCCCAGACGCTGGCTATCTGGAGGGTAGGGTATTCATCTTCCTCGACGAAGACAACCGTGATATTTTTATCTTCTGTGATGGTGAAGAAAGTTTCACCAGTGTCCTCATCATATTCCTCGTCAAGCCCCTGCCATTCTTGGAACATCCAACCGTCGTCGGCTTCTGGGTGAAGACCCGTATCTGTTTCGTTCTCAAGAGTAAATTCTATTTTATCTTCATCGTGATCCTCATCTATCGGCTCAGGGGCAAATTCCCAGTTCAGATCTCCAGAACCTTCAAACCAAATCTCTAGCTCGATTTCCTCGCTCAAAGGTGCTGTTCTATCTATCTCCTCCTCTTCTTCAGGCAGTCCAACTGCCGCACCGTTCAAACTGATTAGGAGTAATATTACAACGCACACAACTGTTCTCTTGTCTAAATCCATATTTTCTACTCCCAAGCTAAATTAGTGTGGAAGACCTTATAAAAAACTTCCGTTCTTCAACATTCTAACTTCTTTATCAAGTCGCCGACCAGTCAGATCCCACTGTTTTTCTTTTGGTATATCACCACAGCCAAGACAGCCGCCAGCAACAGTATCGTGATCGCGAATCCAGGATACTTTCCGCTGTTATCTATTTATCCTCATCAACAGTGAACGTGATCTCTCCTTCGTAATGACCTGTCCAATCTTTGAATCACTGTTCATCGTAGCCTGAAATAAGTGACCTGGTTTCAGTCTATCTTGTGCATCCGCCACCTACCTATGTAAAGATCGATACCATCGTCGGAAACATCGAATCGCACCTTGTTCTTTTCTCCGTTGCCATCCAGATAATAGAACTCGTACCCAGATAGATCTTTTTCTTCGGGTATCAACACCACCTGATCCTGTTCCAGCCTTTCCTTCACGGTCAGTTTCAAAAGTGAACCTTCTGGTTCGATCTCCATCTTCTTTACACCCCGATAGGACTCGTACATGCCGGTCAACTTCTTCATCCTCTCTTTGCGCTTGAAATAGGTCAACTCGTCTCCGTCCTTACCTTTAACCGTCATCAGAACCCATTTGCCCACTTCCTCGAATGAACTACCAGGTATGGTATTCGATGCAACTGCAACCCCGAGGTCATCGACGAAACCGATGAATCCACCACTGACGGCGATGGACCCGCTGTGACCTATGAAGGGTTCACCATCCAATTCCTTCACAGCCCAACCGTAACCATAATCACCGGTCTCCCTTTTGATGTGAGGTTCGTGTGCAGTCTTCAACAGCTCAGGATCTATCACCGTTTCACCTTTGAACTCTCCTCCATTTAGGTTCATGATCAGATAATTAGCCAGTTCTGAAGCGGAACTCAATAACCCGCCTCCGGGATGGCCGAGCTCACGAAGCGGATAAGGTGTCTTCTCGGGACCGTCTTCACCCATGAAATAGGGTGTCATTATGTCCCCTTCATCTTCGTCGTAATCGAATCTAGATCTGCTCATCTCTAGAGGTTCGAAAACGACCTCTTTCACAAATTCAGGATAAGTCTTGCCACTGACCTTTTCGATGATCTGTCCCAACAGTGCATATCCCGAGTTGAAATAGAAGAACTCCTCACCGGGTTCTGCAGCGATCTCATCTTTGGCACCGTTCATGTGAACATAGAAATCATCGATGTCACTCAAGGGTAGGCCTCTCTCTTCCATCCCGATCAGCCTGTCGATCAGTGCTTCACTCACCCCTAAAGAAGGCATACCAGAAGAGTGTGTTAGAAGATCGTGCACGGTCACGTTGTTGTCCCATTCTATAGGAACATGATCGGTGATCTTATCATCTAGACTCAACTCTCCTCTTTCTACGAGTTTCAGAACAGCTAGACCGGTGAACGATTTCGTAACAGATGCCATGCCGTAGAGCGTATCCTCCGTTGCCGGTAGATTATCGTTCAAGTCCCTAGCACCGAATCCATGTGAATACAGTATCTCGTCACCCTTGACTATGGATAAACTCAATCCTGGGACCTTGTTATCTGTCATCCACTGAGCTATAAAATCTTCTATTCTTTTTTGAACATCCGAAGGAATCTTTTCATCCATCCTAACACCTTATGCGTACAATGAAAAACAGGATAAATAGTTTTTCGATGATCACAAAAAAACGGTAATGATCAGTAAATTTCATCAAAAGCATTTATATCTAGAAAACCATTGAACAACCCATGAAGATCGCTGAGATATTCTATTCACTGCAGGGAGAAGGTACTGA
>PULU01000132.1 GCA_003551065.1 Thermoplasmata archaeon
AGTCCACCCTATTGCGAAAACCGCAATACATTAATTGAGTTTAAAGTATATCAATTTGTTCTTTTTCAAATGACCGTCTTAAATGATTCAATAATCGCTTAAGACTTTCGGGATGAAGCCCATTTTTCCATAAATATTTTAAATAACGAGCGTCTTTGTATAGATGCTCAAGTCTTAAGAGGAGGATAATATGTCATTAGAAGAAGCAGCTAAAACAGCAGTGGAAACATGCATGGGAGTACGACAGGGGGAGGAAGTAGTGATAGTTTCAGATCGACCGACCTTAAATGTAGGGAAGGAACTGAGAAAAGCTGCATTAGAGGCCACGAACGGAGTTAGATTTTTCAATCTTGATATATATGGTGATCGACCATTAAATCATTTTCCAGATGCTATTAAAAAAGCAGCAACAAAAGCTGATGTAACTTTCTGGACTGCACATTCATACGAAGGTGAATTAGAAACGACTAGAAGACCATTCATAGAAGCAGCTCTAGTCGGTGGTCGTCATTCTCACATGGTAGATATAACCGAGCAGGTCATGGAGGATGCTGTAGCTGTAGATTATGAAGTTTTAGATGAGGTCACACAAAAATTAACAAACAAGTTAAAGAAAACCAAAGAAGTCAGTGTGACCAATTCCCAGGGAACCGATTTCAAGGTTAGATTCAACGATAGATGGAGATGGGTCCCATCTACCGGAATTTGTCAATTACCTGGACATTGGCACAATCTTCCTGGAAGTGAAGTTTACACAGCTCCTTGGAGGATGGAGGGAACTATAGTTGTTGACGGTATTTTAGGTGAGTATTTCAGTAATATGTTTTCACATGAGGACCTTAAAGAAACGCCATTGAAAGTTAAGGTCGAAAACAAAGAAAGACCACGTTGTGTAGATATAGAATGCGAAAATGAGGAACTTTTAGAGGAGGTAGAAAAATATCTTTCCTTAAATGAACATTCCTCTCGAGTCGGTGAATTAGGTTTAGGTACGAATATTTTTTTAGATGGAATCAGTGGAAACACGTTACAGGATGAAAAATTCCCAGGAGTCCATGTAGCCTTTGGCGATCCTATGGCGAGTGAAACCGAGGCTGATTGGTCCTGCCCGGAACATCTGGACATGATATTAACTAGATGTAACGTGTGGTTGGATGATGAAAAGATAATGGAAGAAGGAGAATATCTCATCGATCATTGAGGTTCATATCTGAAAATCGATCCTCCTCGAAAACATTAAGTATTTTCTACCAATCTGTATCAGAATAGGTAGTGAAAATATGAAATTCAAATTAGCTTTTATAGGATTCGGAGTGGTTGGCCAAGGTCTTGCTGAGATATTAGAAGAAAAAGATTTTCGGAAAGAATATGATTTCGATTATGAGGTAGTGGCGATATCTGATATGAAATTAGGTTCCATATATGAACCCGAAGGGCTGGATATTAGTAAAGTCTTGGATATCGTTGAGAATAAAGGTGATTTAGAAGAATATCCAGCAGCTGAAAAAGGTTGGGACCCCATAGAAACCATCGTGAAAAGTGATGCTAACACGATAATAGAAGTTACCTACACTGATATGAAGACAGGGGGTCCAGCTTTAGAACATGTGAGGACCGCTTTAAAAGAGGGTAAACATGTTGTTAGTACGAATAAAGGGCCGGTAGCCAACGAAGCCAAAAAGTTGTTAGAGCTTGCAGAGGAGAACGGAGTCCATTATATGTTCGAAGGGACTGTATTGAGCGGTACTCCAGCTATAAATCTAGCATTGATGACGCTTAACGGATGTGAGATCAAAGAGATAAAGGGGATCGTTAACGGTACTACCAACTACATACTGACTAAGATGGAGGAGGGGATGGAATATGAAGAAGCCCTTAAAAAAGCACAGGAGCTGGGATATGCTGAAGCCGATCCAACGGGGGATGTCGAGGGTATAGATGCCCAAGGTAAGATCGAAATTTTATCGAATACTGTCATGGATGCGGATATCGAACTTGAAGATGTTTCCAGAGAAGGAATAACTAAATTGACACTTTCTGATATCGAAGAAGCGAAAAAGGAAGGATATAGGTGGAAATTGGTGGGTAGCACTAAGAAGACAGAAAGTGGTGTAGATGCAAAAGTATCACCTGAGAAACTACCTTTAGATCATCCATTGGCCAACGTCATGGGGCCTACGAATGCCTTGACTTATACTACAGATTATCTGGATGAGGTCACTATAATAGGTCCAGGTGCCGGAAAGAAGGAAACTGGTTTCGCACTACTTGTAGATCTGCTTTTTATCAATAAAATGGAGAAGTGATTGATATGCCGGGAGCTTGGAATAAGGTATTGAAAGTAGACCTTTCTGAAGATAAGATATGGGACGAGGATTTGGATCCAGAAATCATCAAGGATTACTTAGGTGGTAACGGTCTGGGTATAAAGTTACTTTACGATGAAACTGACGGTCACGTTGAAGCTTATTCCGAAGGGAATCCTCTGGTATTCGTACCCGGAGCTTTGAACGGAAGTCAGATACCCATGACCGAAAAGTGTGGATTCTATTCAAAATCTCCATTGACAGGTATCATGGCTGAAGGTATATTTGGGGCGTCTATCGGAGAACAGGTAAAAAAGGCTGGCTACGATGCTCTTGTGATCAAAGGTAAAGCTGAAGAACTTAGTTCTATAGTTATCACAGAAGAAGAGCAAAAGATCGTGAAAACCACCGAGTTGGAAGGTACTGGCATCGACAAATCCGAAGAGGTTCTTAAGGAACGGTACGGTGGCGCTGCAGCTGTCATCGGTCCTGCAGGTGAAAACCTTGTCAAATATGCCATAATAGGTTGTGATGGACGGCAAGTAGGAAGGACAGGCTTAGGAGCCGTCATGGGTTGGAAGAACCTAAAAGGTATAGTCGTGAACGGCTGGAAGGATGTAGAACCGGCGTTCCCAGAAGTTTTGAACAAGCTGAAGAGCGAAGCTTTTAAAGAGTTCACCCAAGAAGGTGGTGAAGGGAAGGAGAGTTTCGATGCCTACAGCAGTCACGGGACGGTCAAATTTACAGGTATGGGTTCTGAATTGGGAATTTTACCGACAAGGTACTGGGAATTCGGTGAGTTCGATGAAGCAGAGAAGTTGAGTAGCTATCACTGGGAAGATGATATCTCGGAGAGTTTAGGATGTAACAGATGTCCATGCAGGTGCGGTCAGGTTTACAAAGATACCGTAGATATAGAGTATGAAACTTCCTTTTCACTGGGTTCTAACCTTGAAATAAGTGATATCCGAGATGTGGCAAAAGCTAATGAGATATGTGACGATATGGGATTGGACACATTAGAAGCGGGAAACGTAGTTGGCTTTCTTATGAGGTTGAGTGAAGAGGGAATAATAGATGATGACATCAATTTCGGAGACGGTGAGGTAACAAGTGAGATACTAAAAAAAGCTGCACTCCGTGAAGAGATCGGTGATATAGCAGCAGAAGGCGTTAAAGGCATCGGAGAAAAATACAGTCGTGAGGAGATAGCTGTACATGTCAACGGATTGAGTCCCCCTGCCTATGATCCAAGAGCACTGAAGGGAATGGGTCTTGGATATTACACATCTACGCGGGGTGCCTGTCATCTCAGGGCAGATTGTGACGGTATAGAACTCGGTGGTGGGAAGACCGTGAATGGTAAAGGTGAATGGGTCGACATGAGTGAAGACCGAGCATCCATCCAAGGAAAAGAATACGTTGCATGGAGAGAAAATTATGTGACGTTACATGACACCATCGGATCCTGTAAATTGACCGGCAGAAGTGTGTATTCCCCTGAATTTATGAGCAGGTTCATCAACGCTCATTTCGACTTGAACCTTTCTGGTGAAGATATGTACAAGACCGGAGAGAGGATCTACAATCTAGAAAGACTGTTCAATCTTGGACAGAAACCTGATCTAGATGAAGAACTTCACGTTCCGGAACAGTTCAAGACTCCAACTAAAGTCGAGGGGTTGAACGGAGAGAACTTAACCGAAGAGCAGATAAGGAAGATGCTCACAGATTATTACAAAGCTAGAGGCTGGGATGAGAAAGGAGTACCTACAGATAAGAAACTGAAAGAGTTGGGTTTGAAGTAA
>PULU01000160.1 GCA_003551065.1 Thermoplasmata archaeon
AATTTTCGTTTCTTTCATATAAGGTTTTAACTCCTTTTTCCTCGGCTGTTAAGATATATTAGTATTTATTCAAGGATATAAAGTTTAGGCCGGCTATCATCAACCACCGCTGACAGGAGGAAGGACTGCTATTTCGTCCCCATCTTTTATCATCTTATCAGATCGTCCTGTCTGTTTATTCACAGCTAGTACTAAATGTTTTTCTTGGTCCTTTAGTTCAGGGTATTCTTCTATTAATTGTTCAAGTACATCATTGGCACTAGATCCTGATTCGACCTCCATCTCAACTTCCTTGGAACCGACAGCCTCTCTAGCACTGGCGAAAAATTTCAATTTGACGTTGATCGTTGATGGCATCGTTCCTTATTCGTTCAAAGGCATATTTGGAATTTTCCCCTTATTTAGATTTTAACGGCATTAAATATTCAAGTTTATACCATAACAATTATAATGAATAACTTAAATCATGAAGTATGACATTCGAGATCAAGATATCTAGCCATACTCCGGCTGCAGGAGATGACCTGAACGAGATACTTGAAGATTTTCTTTTGGATATAGGTTATTTATCAGGAAGGAAAACCGGTAAAGAAGTACACGAGAGTATACCCTTTAGATTATGGACTGATGTATTCTTGAAACACCCTGAGAAACCTCGTACTGTAGATGAGATGGCATCTATATTAGATACCTCGAAGCCCACCATCTACCGTCATCTTCGTAAGCTTAAGAATATGGACCTTTTAGAATCTGAAGAACTGGTTTTAGAAGATAACGGGGAGGTTGTCAAAAAAGGGTATAGGATAAGACAGGGTGATCTACTGACGGCATGGCACGTTACTGAAGCCAACGTCGAATCTACCTTAAAGCGATACAGACAGACGATAAAAAGGATCAATAAATTGATAGAGAGATGATAAGATGGCTGAAAAGGATAAAAATAAGGTTTCTACGACTTTGACCAAAGGATCCCAGTACCTTGTGAGTTCATTGTCTACCAGAGATGATTTGTTGAAAACTAGTGGATACTTCAAAGGATATGTGACATTGGGACGGGGTCATGCTCTTCGGATCGAACTGGACTCGTCCCATGATGACAAAGAGGGAGAAGTCAGGGTGATACCATGTCATATGGTAACATCTCTAGATATAATCAAAGAAGAGGAATCAGAGGAAGAAGAGACCGATTCATCGAGTTCTTACTTCGGGTGATTATATGCCCATACAGATAGACAGCGATAATTTGGAAGCTAGATTGTTGAAACTCTTGATGAAGGGTGAGAATATCACTTTGAAAGAAGCTGCCAAAGAACTCAATGTTTCTACGAGTAAACTGGAGAGAGTAGTTAAATCACTGGTATCCAGGGGTATCATAAGTATCGACGAACTCCCAGATAAGAAGTATCTGAGATTGAAACGTTCAGATATCCAGTTTCACGGAACTAATCCCAGCCAGGAAAAGACTCTGAAACGAAAAAGATCTAAAAAGGCTAAGGAGAAGGGATCTAAGAAGAGTAGAGAGATGATGTACAGGTAAAAAACCGAAATGTTTACATCTAACAGAGTCTATATATTGTAGAATGTATGGGAAGGTGATCATACCCACGGACGGCTCGAAGTATTCGTTAGTTTCAGTTAAAGAAGGCTTAGAATTAGCTAGATCTCTAAACATCCCTGCTGTAGCAGTACATGTTATTCCCCCGTATCATCCTGGGAAAGCTTTCGGGCGATACCGTATCGAAGAGTTGGGACATAGATGTCTAAATGAAATGGTAAAGATGCTTAAAAAACGAGGGGTCTCTATTTTATCAGAAGTTAAAAAACTAGCAGAGGAGATGGATGTAGAGTTAGAAACTCATACCTTTGAAGGAAGGGTTTACGAAAAGATCTGTAAACTCGCCGAAGATGAAGATGTCATCTATATCTCATCACATGGCCGTTCCGGGATATCATCGTATTTACTTGGAAGTACCACAGAAAGAGTTTTGAAACATACAAGTGCGGATGTTGCCGTGGTAAAAACGAAAACAGATTAGCACTAACAAAATCGTTTTACCAAAAGCCTATTATAAATCAAATCTATGTAAAATCGATGAAAGAAACAGTGGAGAAGGCACTTCAGTCTTTAAAGAAGGGCTGGTTTGCCATGGTTTACGATGCTGATAAAAGGGAGAACGAAACCGATCTGGTGACTCCTTCGATATGGATCACACAGGATAAGGTCAGAAGACTTCGCAGGGATGCTGGCGGTCTGATATGTGTTACAGTACCTCCTGATGTCTGGAAAAAACTTGATATCCCTTATCTTCACGATCTCATAAGGGATAACGCTGATGAACATCCCTTGCTGTATAGGATGAAAGCCGATGATATCCCATACGACGAAAAATCTACTTTCTCACTTACTATCAACCACAGAGAAACTTTTACCGGCATCACCGATAATGACAGAGCTAAAACCATAACGAGGTTTGCTAAACTAGCTCATGAAGTAGAACACCTTAACAGAGATAGAGCTAGAGATATGTTCGGAAGAGAGTTCAGGACTCCTGGTCATGTGTTCCTTCTGAATGCTACAGAGGGTCTCTTAGATAATAGAGCGGGTCACACAGAATTGACCACGGCATTACTTGAGATGGGTGGATATTTTCCGAGTATGACTATATGTGAGATGCTCGGCGATGATGGTAACAGTTTGAGTGAGAGAGAAGCTGTTAGATATGGTAAAAAACATAATATACCCATGGTGGAAGGGAAAGATATAATAAAAGAATGGGAGACTCAAAATGGGTGAAAAAACAGTCATGGCTGCAGGGACTTTTGACCTGATCCACCTCGGTCACCTCCATTATCTTCAAGAGGCAAAAAAACTCGGTGATCAACTGGTGGTAGTCGTTGCATGTGATGAAACTGTTAGAGAAAAGAAGCATGAACCACTCATGAACGAGAAAACTAGAGCTGAACTTATCGGAGCCCTTAAGCCCGTGGACGAGGTTGTTATCGGTGTGGAAGGAAATCCTTTTGAAACAGTAGAAAAGATAGAGCCAGATGTGATCGCCTTGGGATATGATCAATGGCATCAAGAAAAGAGAATTAAAGATGAACTCAAGAACAGAGGACTGAAGGCAGAAGTTATTCGTTTGGAACATTACAATCATGACCTAGATGGCACCAGAAAAATAATTAGGAAGATAATCGATTGGCAAGCGATGAAAAAGGAATTAGATAAGGTGGAGGGATCATGAAAAAGATAGGTATCGCAGACACTACCTTCGCAAGATACGATATGTATCGCAGTGCAGAGGATGAGCTCCAAGGTATAGGAACTGGGTTCATCATCGAAAGATATACTGTACCCGGTATCAAAGACCTGGCTATAGCTAGTCAAAAACTGATAAAGTCCGGCTGCGATATAGTACTAGCACTTGGTATGCCGGGCCCAGAACCCATCGATAAACAGTGTGCTGATCAAGCCTCTAGGGCGTTACTTGATGTAGAGATCAAACATGATACTCATATAATAGAAGTGTTCGTCCACGAAGATGAGGCGAACACCGAGGATGAACTTGCCGACCTGGCGGATAAAAGGACCAGGGAACACGCTTTGAATGTATATGACCTACTTTTCAGACCAGAACGCCTTCAAAAATTGGCTGGTATGGGAGAAAGGGAAGGTTATCCAGATGTAGGACCTTTGGAGAGTTGAGAATATGGAGATGAAATTAGGAATAGTAGTATCGGAATTTAATTATGA
The DNA here is from genome assembly GCA_003551065.1 of Thermoplasmata archaeon. GTDB lineage: Archaea > Thermoplasmatota > Thermoplasmata > Halarchaeoplasmatales > Halarchaeoplasmataceae > Saliniplasma. The sequence continues at coordinate 3,755 of PULU01000160.1, forward strand.
TATAACCAGCATGATGCTGGAAAGGGCGAAGGAACACTGTAAGTTCTTGGGAGTCGAAGTTTCGGAAGTAGTGCATGTTCCCGGTGTTTTCGACATGCCTCTAGCCATCAAAGACCTTTTGAAAAAGGATGATATAGATGCTGTAGTCACACTTGGCACTGTCATCAAAGGGGAAACAAAGCATGACGAAACTGTGATGGCTCACGCTGCTCGCAAGATAACCGATCTATCTCTAGAGTATGAAAAACCTGTGAGTTTAGGTATCACCGGCCCCGGTATGACACGCTTACAGGCCGAGGAGAGGATCGAAAGAGCTAAAGCAGCCGTAGAAAGTGCTGTAAAGATGCACAAGAGGAAGGCTAAAGATAAGTAAATTTAAAGTAACTTTCCTCCTATACCCTATCGATGCCCTATTCCATACCGGAGAAAGATGAGATAAGGGATGCACTAGAGCAGGTCATGAAACGAAACAAGGGCATCAATTCTTTGAACAAATTGAGAAGGCTTGTGATAAAAGAGCTTCATATCAAGGATCCTGACTACACCGTCAGCAGAGCACGGATACGTAAGATGGCCGTTCGAGCTCCTTTTATCAAGACTAAGATCGAGGCCAGAAGAGCCGATAAGAAGGGTAAGTTCAAGGGACGCTGCCCGGTTTGTGACGGAAAGCTGGATGTTACTAAGAATGAAACGATCTATGGAGGATCAGTAACCTTAGGATATAACTGTACCCAGTGTCCTTATTGGACGACTATGAAAAAAAGGGTACCTACCAGGTACAGATTTGAATATGATAAAAAATAGAAACCGGAAGGATGGACATGGATATCAGATACGACAGCGGGATATGTATTGAAGATGGGGATAGTAAGATCATACTGGACCCTTCAAGGCAGAGTGATATAGGAGTGGTGACTCACGGACATCTAGATCATCTTACAAAGGATGCATATATGACGGTCCCTACCTTGGATATATTGAAGGTTAGGAAGGGTGAAAGGAGAGGGAAAGGATTGATGTACGGAAACCCAAAAAACATCAACGGATTAGAAGTTACACTGTATCCCGCAGGTCACGTTTTCGGGTCCTGTATGGTGCAGGTCGAAGATATACTTTACACTGGTGATTTCAATCCCCAAGGAGGTAAGACCTGTAAGAGAGCTGCTCCCTATGACTGTGAAACACTGATAATAGAATCGACATATGGAAAACCAAGCTATCGTTTACCGCATAAAAAGATGGTCACCGATGATATCATAGCTTGGACGGAGGAGCAGTTGGACGAAGGTCCCGTTGTGTTCGGTGCTTACACCTTTGGAAAAGCTCAGGAGACTATAGCATTATTGAATGAAATAGGAGAGGTTCCATACGTTACTCCCGGTATCGCAGAACTATGTAAAGTTTACAACAGATATGATCAAGGATTAAAATATAGACTGTCAGACGGATTTGACGATCACTTTACCGCAGTGGTACCACCGAAAGAGATAAAAAACCCTATAGGCGAGATCCCTTCTAAGGCAAGGAAGATGAACGGGTCTTCGGCTTATCTTTCAGGCTGGTGTGCTTTCTTTCCTTTTTTCAATTCAATGGACATCGATGCACAATTCCCGTTCTCGGATCATGCTGGTTTCGATGAATTACTGGAATTCGTTGAGAGATGTGACCCATCTAGGGTTTTAACCGTCCACGGAAGTGATCAAGAGTTCGCTGAAATCGTTGAAAAGGAATTGGGTATAGAGGCGAGCCCTCTCAAAGGATGACTACAATTATTAACCACCGACCCATATGAGTTATTGATAGATATGCAGTTCAAAAGAGAGGGCAATATATTGGTAGCTAGACTTAGCGACGGTGCTGAACTGTTTCCATCTCTGAGAGTAATCATGAAGAGCATAGATTCAGAGTGTGGGATGATAGTTTCAGGCATTGGTATGCTTACGGATTTTAAGTTAGGTTATTTTGACAGAGGATCTAGTGAATACATATGGGAGGAGTTCAACGAACCTATGGAATTACTGTCATTAAACGGTAGTTTTACTAATGAAGGTTCGATCCATCTCCATGCACAGGTATCTGGTAAAGACCATGATGTCAAAGGTGGTCATCTCGATGGGGGGAGAGTCTTCAATGTGAACGAGATAACCATGGTGGTCTTCGATGATATCGATTTGACCAGAGAGATCGACGATGCCAGAGATACGACCCTTTTGACTATAAGGTGAATCGGTAGAATATCATGTCATTCGAGATAATCGAACACACAGCGGATATCGGTGTACATGCTATCGGTGAAAATCTTGACGAGGCGTTCCAGGAAGCTGCTAGAGGTATGTTCAGCATAATCACGGATATGGATAAGGTAAAATCAGAGAAGGAATTCAAGATAGAACTAGAGAGCGAGGAATGGGATGAACTTCTCGTTGACTTTTTATCAGAACTGATATACATTCATGAAGTTAAAGGCGTTTTGATGTCGGAATTCGATGTTGATCTTAGATCAAACCATAAAAAAGAACTCAAGGCTACTGTCAAGGGTGAAAAGCTTGATATCGATAAACATGAGTTTTTCACCGCAATAAAAGCAGTATCTTACCATGATATATTGGCGAGCCCAGACGGAGAGGTAAAGGTCATTTTCGATGTTTGAACGATGCATAGTGATCGTCGTTCACTTTCACTCACCTCCGGAAGAAAGGTTAATAACATAAAAGTCTCTAAGGATGGTCGATAAAATGAGCGAAGAAGAAATAAAAGAGTTGCCAGGAGTAGGACCCGCAACTGCAGAGAAGCTCATGGATTCAGGTTACAAAGACCTGATGGCTATAGCAGTGGAATCCCCACGTGTACTCGCCGATGTCGCTGAGATCGGTGAGGCCACAGCAGGGAAGATCATAAATGCTGCTAAGAAAGCTGCAGATATCGGAGGGTTCGAAACAGGCGACCAAGTACTACAGAAAAGAAAAGAGATCGGAAAATTGTCAACCGGAGCGGAATCCTTCGATGACCTGTTAGGTGGAGGGATAGAGACTCGTTCCATAACAGAATTTTATGGGGAGTTCGGTTCAGGTAAGACCCAGTTGGCACATCAACTTGCTGTCAATGCTACTCAACCCATCGATCAAGGTGGATTGGAAGGCGAAGTCGTTATAATCGATACTGAGAACAGTTTCAGACCCGAGAGGATAATCCAGATAGCTGAAGATGATGATATAGACCCTGAAGAAGTCCTCCCCAAGATCCATATCGCTAGAGCATTCAATACACATCACCAGATGTTATTGGCTGATAAAGCTCTCGAGATGGGAGAGGACAGTCCTATAAAGCTCTTGATCGTAGATTCTCTAACTTCTCATTTCCGTGCAGAATATGTAGGAAGAGGGGCACTTGCCGAAAGACAGCAGACATTGAACAAGCATCTTCATAAACTGTTGAAGTTCGCAGATAGACATAATGCAGCTATCATCGTTACTAACCAAGTGACTTCTAATCCTGATCAATTCTTCGGTGATCCAACCAAACCGATAGGTGGGAACATATTGGGCCATACCGCTACGTTTCGGATCTATCTCAGGAAGTCCAAGGGCAACAAAAGGATAGCTAGATTGGTAGATTCACCCAATATGCCTGAAGGAGAGGCTGTCATACGGATCGAGGAAGGAGGAGTCAAGGGTTAGTGGGATAGTTTCAGCGAAGTTATCTTACTGGATAAATATATCTTCTTTTTTTATTTTTTTATATGTTTGTTTTAAGTTTAATTATTAGACATCATAGTTGAAATTCGTTTCTGTGCAACAGGGCATATAAACTTTGCTCTACAAAATCTAATTTTTTACCACAAAATATAAATTAATCTGTGAGAATTTTTGTATCGGGGAAACCGGGGCTAGTAGGTTAGAGTGCATCCCATCCCACCATCCTTCCCGACCTAGCCCTCCCCTTTTTTTCTTTTTTTGTTTTTACTTATGATCGATTTGAGATTTATTAGCCACGATGTAAGCCTGACCTAATGGTACACCCATATCCCCATTAGGGATCTTGTCGTGGACTAAAAGATCATAACCCTTAGATTCCAGTTCAGATCGGATAGTTCTAACTATGGGTCTATTGTAAGAAACACCACCCGAGACTCCTATATGATCAACACCCTTATCTTCAGCGGTATGGATCGCTGCTTGGGCCAGTTTTTCCGTAACTCTGGATACGTACGAGGCAGCTCTATCTTTTTTGTTTCCGGTATCTGACATCATCTCCAAGAACCCGTCTAAAGTCTTGACGGTATCGCCCTCTAGTCTGACATCGTAATCTATTTTATCATTTCCTTCCATCTGCAGGAGTTCCAGTTTCATGGCCGGTTCTCCTTCGTAGGTCCTTTTACAGCAGACATCCAATGAGCAGGAGATTGCGTCCAATAGTCTTCCAAAACTACTTGTTTCTATACTGTCATCCATGAGTTTATCTAGGATATCAGCTTCGTTTTTTTCGAAGAAATCACCTTCCATGCCGTACTTCCTTTGGATGGCGAATACCAGTCTTCTAGGATCCTTCACCGCCATCTCTCCTCCCATTAATGGAAATGTTTCCAGGTGAGCTGTTCTCTCGAAGTTTTCACCGGTGCAGTAAAGTACTTCACCACCCCAGCTGTTCCCATCGGTTCCGTATCCAGTCCCGTCTATGCTTATACTGACGATCTCATCTATATCATGTTCTAAGAGCAGAGAAGCACCATGGGCCCAGTGATGCTGGATCTCTATGTACGGGCAGTCGGATTTATCCGCATATTCGATGCCCAGTTTCCGACTACGGTACCTAGGATGCAGATCAACACCTATACCTGCCAATTCATCGATACCTAGAAGCGATAAAAAGTGATCAGCAGCATCTCGATAGAACTGGGAAGCTCCATATGAATCCAGGTCTCCGAGATATTGACTTGGATATATCTTATTATCTCTAGAGAAGGCAACACATCCACTCTGGTCAGCTCCTGCCCCCATGACTTTTCCTGGGAGGAAATCCAAGTACTCAGGAACATATCCTCTTGATCTGCGTATCGATGAGGTGTGTTCCCCATGGACTCTTATCAGGGAATCGTCGATACGGTTTGCTATATTCCTATCGTGAAGGAGATTATAATCGAAGCCGAGATCGAAAGCCTTCTCATTATCGATGATCATAGGTTCACCAGGAACATTAGCACTGGTCATCACCAGAGCATCAACATCCATGTGTTTGAACAATAAAAAGTGGAGTCCGGTATAAGGAAGCATTATACCTATTGTTGGAAGACCTGGAGCAGCGTAGTCTAGAAGCTCTTTTTTATGATCCCTTTTTTCGTATATCATTATGGGTCTTCGAGGACCCTGGAGTATGTCTTCCCTCTCAACTGTTGCATATGTAGACACTGTCTCTACATCTGGCATCATGAGAGCAAATGGTTTCTCAGGTCTATCGTATATCTCCCGCAGTCTAGGGATCTCCTCTAACCTGCAGACTATGTGCATACCACCCCAACTTTTAGCCACACCGATCTCTCCATCTTCTATCAGTTTACAGAATTCCTCTACACCACCTATCTTTTCTTTCTTTGAGTTGTAAAGTGTGTATCTTGGTCCACACTCCGGACAAGAGGTGGTCTGAGCGTGGAACCTTCTATCCGATGGGGCCTGGTATTCTCTTCTACAATCTTCACACATCGGGAAATCCTTCATGGTGGTTTTTTCCCTATCGTAGGGTAGGGAGTATATGGCAGAGAACCTAGCCCCGCAGTTGGTACAGTTGATGAAGGGATATTCGTATCTCAGATCATCGATATCACTCATCTCCTGGAGACAGTCAGCACACAGTGCTGTGTCCACCGGTAAAGTGGATGATTTTTTTCCTTCTTTACTTGGAACTATTTTAAAATCCTCTGCATCAGTTTCAAGTTCTTGGATCTCGATACTGGTTATCTCAGCTAGTGGCGGAAGTTCGGATCTTAATTCATTTAAGAACTCTTCCGGATCCGCATCGATGATCACCTCTACTTCGCTTCCTAGGTTCTTTACATGCCCCTTCAATCCAAGGGATTCAGCCACTCTGTAAACTGCTGGCCGAAAACCGACGCCCTGGACCGTACCTCTCAATATTATACGCATCGTAAACTATGAGATATACCTGATTTTTAAATTTATCCGTAAGAGACTCAGAATTCACTACATAATACTTTTAATATAGATGACAGATAGATACTGGATGATCTGTGGAATAGACGAGGCAGGCAGAGGGCCGGTCATCGGGCCTATGGTGGTGGCAGGTATAGTTGTGAAAGAAGACACGGAACTCATAGAATTGGATGTAAAAGATTCTAAAAGGTTGTCCCCTGATAGGAGGAGAGAGCTCGAAGGTAAGATCAAGCGGTTAGGGACTTATTCTCTACGTATATTACCGGCAGAGGAGATAGATAACTTGAGGGGCGAGATGAGTTTGAACGATATCGAGGCCGGTCTTTTCGCGTCCATAATAGAAGAGATATGTGATGAAACCACCACGGTATACGTGGATGCTGCTTCCACAGATGAAGAGCAGTTCGCAGATATGATACAGTCCCGGTTGGACGAACCCATGGATATTATTTCTAGACACGGGGCCGATGATTCCTATCCTGTGGTATCAGCAGCTTCGATATTGGCTAAAGTCAGAAGGGATGATGAGGTGGAGCGTATAGAAAGGGAGTTGGATGAGGATATCGGCAGCGGATATCCATCAGATATGAGGACGAGAGAATTTTTGCTGAAGTGGATCGATGAACACGGTGAACTTCCTCCGCATACAAGGAAGTCCTGGGAGACCGCCAAAGAACTCCTATCTAGATCAAAGAACCGAACACTCGATGATTTTTAAACCGGTAAGAAACTATTTAAATAAGCTATTATTCCATAAAGTAGTGAAAACCCATGAGTGACGATTTAGAACCTAAAGAGCTCCTTGAAAAGATGATAGAAAAATTCGAGAAAACCGTAGAAGAGGATGAGGGTATCGAAGATAAACTTGAAGGATTTGAGAGAGATATATCGATAACGTTCAACGATGATGGTAACTTCCATTTTTTCATCGCTGAAACTGATATAAGTGATATAAAAGAAGGGGGCAATGATGATGCAGATATCACAATAACAACGGACACTGAAACTCTTAACGCTTTATTGAATAAAGATATGAAACCCATGGAAGCCTATGCTAGAAAGAAGATCAAAGTCGATGCTTCCTTCATGGATATGTTGAAGATAAAAAATATATTTTGATCAGCTGTATCGAATTATCTTTGAGCTGGGGAGCTTCATGAATTCCCGTAATAGTGTTGTTGCATAGCATCCTTTGTTCAACCCGAATTCTAGTTTTAAACCACCCCTATCTAGTTCCCAGGTCAGATCCCTAACCATGGAGAAGACCTCTCTTCTAGTACCCGTAGATGAGACATCACGGAGTTCAGGGACGATGAAATCTTCTCTTTTTATGTCCTCCTCTTCTATAACTTTTTTTTCTATCTCGCCCTGGACTCCTTTTGAGAACTCAGTATGGGCACCGACCAATGGTGCACTCACGTAGGCTTTATTCTTTTTCACCATCTCTGAGGCCTTCCCTAGATTTTTCTCGGTCACTTCTACGCTGGTATCTTTATTGGGTAGACCCGATCTGTCAGCAGGTAATATGATATCCCCGACAAGGACATCGTTCAGAGGGTATCCTTCTTCCAATCTTATACTAACCATCCGGTTGAAAAGATAGGATTGGTAAGCATGAACGAACATAGTTCTTAAATTTCTAGGGAGCTTTTTCAAAGAACCGATATAACCCTCTGGATGATCCTTTAAATACTTGATCATAGTCGTTTCGAAATATAGATTACCTGGATAGATGTTCAAAGCTTCCTCGTAATCCCATGTATCCTCTAGAAACTGCCTTGCCTCCCTGCAATCTTCATTTTCAGCATCCATGGGATTAGCTATATAGGACTTTACAGCCTTCTCGTAATCAGATCTAACGATATATCTTCCGACCTCATGAGTTATGGGTCTTAGGGCTCCAAAGCGCTGTATCCCGAACCAATTAGGGAAGCCGCCTTTTTCCATGATAATCTGCCCAGTTCTATCAGCTATTTCTTTTGCTTGTTCATCATCCACATCCATATTGCGGATTACGATCCTAAAATCATTTCCTCTGTGTACCCCGAGATGTAATGAACGATGGGAGGTCATAGTATCAGTTATCTTGACATCTTTTAATTCTATATCATCTAACCTTTCAGCATCCACTTTGAAGGACATCCACTGTATCGTAATTGCTCTTTTATCTTTAGTCCCTGAGAATGCGATATCGTCTCTACCTATCCCCAGTTCACTAGCCAATTTCTGAACTAATCTATTGGTTTCCCAGTTTCGAGACCATACTTTGGCAACAGCATAGTCGCCATCCTTCAGATGTGGCAACTCGATGTCTTCTATCACGTAAAAATCTTCAGGATATACCTTTATACTTCCTCCGACCCCAGGTGTATCCGTGAAGAAAGTTTCGATCCCCACCTTCTTCTCCATCGGTCAACTCCTCTGTCTTATTCTTCTTCGAATAGTTCTTCATATAATTCTTTGAAACGACCTTTTAACGACCTGGCGATATCCTGTAATATCTCCTCTGGTTCTTCTCCTTTTACAGCGTTAACAGTTAGGACTGGATCATCCAATTCTTGATGCTCTACAGAGTAATTTGCATCTTGAATCCTATCATCCTCTATGAGTTGTTCGATAACAGGATACATAACGCTAGGATCAGCGTCTAACACTTTAATAACCAAACGACTTTCGTTTATTTCGAGAACCTCGAATTCCATTGTATCACTCTTTTTACATCAAGTTGAGGTTAGATTACTTAAAAGTATTGGTTAAAGGTTAAGATATTCCTCCAAGATCTTGAATGCGCATACGTCACCACACATTGAACATGTTTCATCTTCAGAAACATTCTTTTCCTCTCTGGATTTTTTGGCCTTATCAAAATCCACGACATTATCGAACATCCGTTCCCAATCTAGTTCTTTGCGAGCTTGAGATATGTTCCTATCTATATCCTGATCGACCCCTCTAGCAATGTCAGCAGCATGAGCCGCTATCCTGGACGCGATAATCCCTTCTTTAACATCATCTGTATCGGGCAAACCTAGATGTTCAGCTGGGGTAACATAACAGAGAAAATCTGCACCCTCATAAGCAGCTATTGCACCACCGATGGCACCTACGATATGATCGTAGCCAGGAGCAAAATCAGTGACTAGGGGACCTAGAACATAAAATGGAGCTCCATGGCACAGCTCTTTCTGAATCTTAACATTTGTGGAGATCTGATCAATTGGAACATGCCCTGGTCCTTCGACCATGGCCTGTACTTTCTCTTCTCTACACTTTTTTACAAGTTCACCGAGGGTGATCAATTCCTGTATCTGAGGGCGATCGGTGGCATCATTGATGGACCCTGGTCTGAAACCATCTCCAAGACTCAAAGTCAGATCATACTCTTTAGCAATCTCCAACAAGTAGTCGAATTCCGAATATAGTGGATTCTCTTCCTGATTATGAAGTATCCATGCAGTTAAGAATGAACCCCCTCTACTGACCACATCGGTGAGTCGTTGGCTTTCCTTCAAGGAATCAACAGATTTTTTGGTTACACCACAATGCACGGTCACGAAGTCCACCCCGTCATCTGCATGTTTTCTGATACTGTTGAAGATGTCATCAGAAGTCATCTCCACAACGGCTCCTTCCCTAGCTTTCTTTAGCCCACACTGGTATATAGGGACCGTACCCACAGGGATGTCGGTAGATCGTATGATCTTTCTTCTGATCCTATCTACATCACCTCCTGTACTGAGATCCATTACAGTGTCAGCTCCATATCGTTCTGCTATCTTCACTTTTTCCAGTTCCTTTTGTAAATCCACCTGGTTTTCAGAGGTACCGATATTTACATTTATCTTCACCTTTAGGTTCCTACCTATCGGTTTCGGAATCGGATCATGGATCTTGTTCCTTGGTATAACGACATGACCATTTTTCACAAGTCTAGTTAATTTTTCAGGTGATACAGGTTCTTTTTCAGCAGCTTCTTTTATAAATGGGGGTGTCCCTGAATCACATTCTTCTAGGAGAGTCATCGAGGTTCCATCATATCTCATTATTTAAATCCTTTTGACCTACATTATTTAGATAGATAGTAAAAAAAACTATATATCCATCTGGATATTCAAAAACCCTATGAGAGGTGCTTTAGATTGACAGAAAAAATCGAATGTCCTGTTTGTGAATCCGAAATACCTTCGGAATCTGAGAAATGTCCAGAATGCGGTGTCGACCTTTCCCTTTTTGATATCGACATATCAGAATCCTCAATCGAATCTGAAACGGACATAAAGGAGATCATGGGTAAGCTGTTAGATGATGAAGAGGACCTAGATTTTATAGAAGAATTGGAAGATATAGACAAAGAAAATATACAGGATATTGAGGGTTTAGAAGATGTAAAAGATGCTCTAGAAGAAAAGGATACAATAGAAGAGGTTGTCATGTTCGCCTGCCCGATCTGTGATGCCGAGGTTTCTGAAGATGCCTCTGAATGTCCCCAGTGTGGAGCCATCTTTGAAGAAGATGAAGAAGAGAAAGAAGTCGAAAAAGAGCTAACAGAAGAAGATATAGAACAGTGGATCACAGATGCTCGAAAAGCACTTTCTGAGGCCAGGAATACCAAGATAGATATAGGTGATATAAAAGGTCTTATGAAACAGGCCATCGATAAAAAGAACAAAGGCGATTTTGGAGAAGCCTTAGAGATCTTTAATGATGTTGTCAAATGGTCTGAAAAGGTCACCGGTTTGTATGAGGATATCATCGATGCTAAAAAAGGGATAAAAAAACTCAAGAAAGAAGGTATCGATTATAAAGAACATCTAATTGAATTAAAAGAGATCAAAACTAAAGCTGATAAAGGGAATTATACTGATGCCGAAGACTCGGTCCAGGACCTATCTAATAGGATCAATTCGGATCTCGATAAGGAGTCAAAAAAAAAAGATGAAACCGAAAAAGAAGAATTAAAAAATGAATTTAAGAGCCGTATATCTTTGTTAAAAGAAAAGGTAGCCGAGATAAAAGACACAAAGGTGGGAGCCAAACCTTTGAAAACTATCATATCGGAAGTAAAGGAAGCGGGTATGGCAGGTGAGTTTGATAAAGCTTTGAAAAAGATAGATGAAGCTAATGTGATATTTGATAAGATAATAGAAAGTAATGAGATGATAGTCCCCATCGAAGAAGAGATACAGAGATTAGAAGAATCAGGTGCAGATGTAGATAGATTTCAAGATGATCTAGATAAAGCATTAGAGTTAGCCGACGAAGGTCAATATGAAAAGGCTTTTAAACTATTTGAAAGGGTATCTTCTGACTTAACCGAGTTTCAAAAAGAAAAAGTGGTAGAAGAATACAAAAAAGAACTCGCTGATGCCAGGAGAAAATTATCTAAGGCTAGGAATTTCAAATTGAATATTGATTATTTGAAAAAACTTATGAGAAAAGCCGTAAACGCTGGAAAAGAGGAAAACTATGAAAAGGGTCTCAGTTTCACAGCAGAAATCCAGGACAGATATGGATGCCTTGAGGAGGTCTCTAAAAAGTTAAAAAAGAGTAAGAGATTAGTCCGAGACCTTCGTGAAAATGATATCAGCTATAACCAGTATGTAAAAGAATTGAAGAAGGCGAAACGATTAAGCAATGAGGGAGAATACGACGATTCTTTATCGATAATAGAGGACATCATAGATGATATGGAACTCGAACTCGATATGATTAAAGAAGATGAAGAACTTCCCTCTGCTGAAGAGATAGAAACCGAGGTCGAGGAGGAGTTGAAGAAAGCAGGAAAAGAAATAGAGATTCCGGAGGAAGAAGAACCAAAGGAGGAGGTCCCATCCGCAGAGGAGATCGAAGCTGAGATCGAAGCTGAACTTAAAAAGACAGAGAAGGAAGTAAAAGTTCGAGAGGATGAAGAGGTTGAAGAAGAACTATATATGGAAGATATAGAAAAACTGACAAGGAACCTAAAATCATTAATTCAAACTGCAAAGCAAAATGGTTTTTCATTAGAGAGTGGCAAAGAGACTATCGATAAAGCAATCGAAAGTACAAAACGGGAGGATTATAAGACAGCCCATGACTTATTGATTGAAGGAAAAGAAAAGGTAACAGATGAAATCAAAAATATAGTAGAAGAGAAGATAATGGATATAGAGTTGGCCGTTGAAGAAACAGGATATGAAAACGATTTAGAATCGGATATATCCAAAGTTCGAGAAAAGATGGAAGAAAACAGTCATGGAGAAGCCATGCTTCTCCTTAAAACCATCGAAGAAAATGTAGTATCTGTAAGCGGTCCGGCAGAGGAATCTAATGAGAAACTCGATAAAGTTCAAGAAGTTATAGACGAAGCAGATTACGTCGGTATCGATATAAAAGAGGCTAAAGAACTCTTAGATAAAGCGAAGCAGGAAAGTAAAGTCGGGAATTACATGGATGCAGAGGATCTAGCTGAGGAGGCAAAAGATGCTGTACTAACCTCGGTACCAGAATTTATGAAGGATAGGGTGTCTAAAGCCAAAGGAGAAATAATGAAAGCGAAGATAGTTGGAACTGATGTATCTAGATCTGTCGATCTATTGAAACAGGCCAATAGAGCAAGAAAAAATGAGGACTTTGAAGATTGTCTTCACTATATAAAGAGATTTGAAGAAGATATGAAAGAAAAGGCGGGTTAGTATTTGGATATAGATCATGATTTAGATATTGATATCAAGGATGGTGTTTACTCTCCGTCTGATGACACCTTTTTATTGCTCGAAATAATGGATTTGGATGGAGATGAAAACGTACTAGAAATAGGCTGCGGTTCTGGTTTTATATCACTTCACTGTGCACTGAAAGGCTGTAAAGTTATGTCAGTAGACTTATCGAGGAAAGCTATTGAGAATACTTTATATAATGCAAATCGAAACGGGTTAGATATAGATACTGCCGTTATGGATATGTTTTCCGGGTTATCTGGGCGATGGGATGTGATAATATTTAACCCACCTTATCTACCAAATGAAAATGGATTAGAGTTTGATCACAGATGGGATGGTGGAGAAAG
>PULU01000021.1 GCA_003551065.1 Thermoplasmata archaeon
CTTCACTCATCATCCCACCCCACCCATCTCGTTAATTGTTCAAGGTTTTTTCTCGGAGGAGGATTGGGTATCTTCTCAGGTTTACCTAAAGTCAGGATAAGTTCAGGTTTATAGTTCTCCGGAAGTTCAAGTATCTCTTTAACCGCAGTCTCATTGAAAGACCCTATGTAGCACGTACCTAATCCCATAGAACTGGCTTGAAGACATATGTTTTGAGCAGCTATGGAGACGTCCATCCTACTTAACACTTCTCTAGAAAGTTTCCCACCCTTATTTTCTGCTTCTTCTTCATCGATACAGATAACGAAGATAACGGGTGGATCCGAAAGTAGTCCTGGTGAGAATTTTTTTATGGATTCTAATTTGCCACCCTTGACCACATATATACGCCATGCTTGTATGTTACTACCGCTTGGTGCCCATCTAGCTGCTTCTAAAATTGTTGTTACTTGCTCTTTAGATAGGTCCTCGTCTTTAAGATCTCTTATACTTCTTCTTTCTTTTATCACATCTAATACTTCTTCCATGGATAACACCTTTTATTTTTCAAATCAATTTCCGTTCTGATTTAGTCAACTCTTCGTGACCTTTTTCAGTCACTAACAGCATGTCTTCGACTCTTGCCCCACCTATACCTTCTTTGTATACTCCGGGTTCTACAGTTACAACCATCCCAGGTTTCAATTCGATTTCCTGTCCTTCATCAAGGATCGGAGCTTCATGGATATCATATCCAAGTCCATGACCTGTTAAATGAGGAAAATATTCCGACAACCCGTACTCTTCAAAAACTTCCACTGCTCTTTCGTGGACCTCTTTTGCTTTTACACCTGGTCCGACCTTCTTCTTTGCTTCTTTTTGAGCTTCATAAGCTGCATCGAAGAGATCAATCTTCTTTTGATCAGGTTCACCACCGACAGTGAATGTTCTAGTTATATCTGTACAGTATCCTCTCCATACCAAACCCATATCAACGAGTATCAATTCATTTTTTTTGAATTTTTTATCAGTGGATGTTCTATGGGGTAGCCATGAATTTTTACCGGACATGGCAAAAGGTTCAAAGGAATAGGTTTCACCCCCTCTTAGGTCCATCAACATCTTGGCTTTTGCTGTAATATCCTTCTCTTTCATACCCTCTTCAGCAGCCTCTATAATATCCGTCATCACTTCACTGATGGCCAGAGCTCCCTCTTTAAGCAATTCCTGCTCTGCCGAACTTTTGATGATCCTCAATGAGGTTATGAGTGGTTGAACGTCTGAAAATCGACAATCTATATTCTCTTTTATGTTCTTTAACCTTGAATTGAAAATGATTTCAGATTCGATACCGATGTTATCTATTGAATTATTATCAAACCCGGTAATTTCTTTATATTTCCTCATCGGGTTTTCTGGTATCTCATATGTATCCGATGGACCTATCCAGCATTCACTTTCCACTGCTTTTTTATCTAATTTCGGTACCATGTGAACTAATTCATCCTGAGTAATAAATAAAATGGAGAAACTAGTCGTATTCTGTCTCCATCCTGTGAAGTATCTTACGTTGCTCCTTTGATAGAGGATAGAAAGATCGATACCTCCATCCTCCATCTTTTCTCTCAGCCTATCGACTCTTGCTTCGTAGTCAAGGCTGTTCATCCCTTCATTCATCATATTTACCCCTGCAGCTCAGATTTTTTCTCCGGATTCAACATGAACACTTTCTTTGGAACTCTAGATTCCATGGATGAGTTGGCTGTAGTAGTCAATCTTATAACCAGTCCACTATCCGTCAATTCTCTCAGTTTTTCTTCAAACTCATCTTCACTCATGTCCACTTTCTTTTTGAGCTCGCTTTTTGATATACGTGGGTTCTCATCTATGATCTTTACCAGCTCTAAGGAGCCTTCTTCTAAATCTCCTAAAACTTTTTTATTCATCTCTATCAATCCCCAACAATTTTTCAACTGGAGTGTAATCCACATCGAATCCAAAATATCTTGGACCAAATGTTTGAATGCCTTCAGGGGTCCTCATGTTCTTGTGTGCGGGCATAGCGATCATTTTTACCCTGTATCCGTATCTAATCAGGTCAGTCCTTATCGGTTCTCCGGTTTCTGGGTCGAGGAGTGCTATCATATCAGGTGGTAGACATTTTATTTCATCGTCGATCTTTGCTACTAACCATTCATTCTGGAATTCTAGATATGCATCCTGACCTTCATACTCTTCCATACCTTCGAGTGTTACTCTACCCATCGAGAATCCATGTGTTGTTTCAGAACCAAAATCACGGTCGATGTCCATCACTTTTCCTGTGAATATATGAGCTCCCGGAATTCCTCTATCACTTTTTAAGAACTCAAGGATGCTATCGATGGGATCATCATGTTTCCTTCGGGCTTCCATAACAGTTTTTCCTAGATTCCAAGCTAAACTCTGAGAATGTAAGACACCGGTTTCTTTCAATTCTTTTCCTGTCATAGGATAACACCCTATCCATGAAATACCCCCATATTTCATGGCTATGTTTCTTACAATGTCCTCTGCGACTTTATTTTTTTCGCCCATATCTACTACACAGCAGTGATGATGATCGTCTATGGTTACCACGGGAGTTGCTGGAACTCCTTGTGTTGCAAATGTGGTCATCTGTAACTCGGGAAATGCCCTGTTCATGCCATCTACGTCTATCACAGGAAGACCTAACTCCCCTCCGACTGCATACCCTATAGGTGAATTGACTCCACCGCATTCTATCGGGAATGTAGCTTCGATTGACCTACCTAGGTATCTCTCCATTTCATAGAATATCTTTTTAGTGTTTTCTTTTGCTGGAGGCTTCTCTGTTAAGACTATCGGAGCGCCTAGTGTAGCAGCACAAGCCAACTGTATATCATCAGGTATCACTTCTGGTTGTACCATCACTATGTCTTTATCTTCATCAAGTACATTCTTAGCCCATTTCAATCCTATTTCAGGATCCCCACCACCGCCTGTAGCGAGGATGTTGGCACCTAATGTTATCTCTTCTATAGCTCTTCCATCTATTACTTGATAGTCCGATTCGGAAATATCCCATTCATCTATTATTTTATATGGATCCTTTTTTTCATATTCTCTTGTCATATCAATCACCTCCTTCCCTAATTCCTTTAAATTCTGATTTTACTTTAACTCTGATCTTTTCTCTTTTACCCGGCATATATGAGAATGGCACTTCTTGTATATCCAGCACCACTGCTTTTTCAGGATCACCACCGTTCTTTTCCACGTTTTCCTTTGCCATCTCGATGGTCTCATCGATGGCTTCTTGCCTATCTCGATCTTCAAGATCCACTACGTTTTCAGCATATGCAGCTATCTCAGCCAATGTCGCACCTAAAGCCCCAGCCACTTCTGAATGTTCTGGTTGATAGGTTTTACTAGCACCTTTTAATTTCTTGGGTACCACTGTCGATCCACCACCGACTAAGATCACTGGGATATCTTCTGGATCCGTTTTCATCTCATCTATTGTTTTCTCTATCCGTTCTTTGATCATATCCCATGCTTCGTCTACTATCTTTTTCGGTATGCTTTTTGCTTTTTCAGGATGAGTCGCATATGGTGTGCTGAATATAGCTAAGTCCTCATGGAGTCTACCTTTTGCCACCCCGATATCATGGACTGTTGTCATCGGCCCCCCATATGATTTTGCTAACTGCTGAAGATCCAAAGCTACACTCTCTGGCCCTAGCTTTTTTGCAGATTCTCCATCAGTAGTGATTATCGTTCCACCTCCTAAAGGTATAGAAGTTAGGTCGGGTGCTCTGATATTAGTTTTAACTCCACCGATCTCCACTGTCATCATAGATTCTCTGGGGAATCCGTCCACCATGTAACCGATATCCGTGGAGGTTCCACCCACATCGACCAATGCACCGTTTTTGATGTTCGTTAAGAAAACCGCCCCTCTAATCCTAGCTGCTGGACCGCTGGCTAAAGTAAAGATCGGATAATCCGTAGC
>PULU01000162.1 GCA_003551065.1 Thermoplasmata archaeon
AGAGTGTAGCCCTACCCGGAACTACGACTGTGGGTTTCACACGATTATCTGAAGTCCATCCCCTAGAGCTGAATGAAGCGATAGAGTGGGGATCATCTGAACTTCCAGAAGAACCATAATTTTGTGCATCGGGCATATACGATTCTGTAGCCCCTACTGTGATCACGTTTTTGGCATTTCCAGGACTGTCGATGGACCAGTAAGAAGGACCTTCATTACCTGCACTTGTCACGATAACCATAGGTTGGTTACCCTCTTTTTCCGGGTCTGAATCTCGTACGGCTCTATCATAATCTTCGTCACTGGTTCCATAACTTCCGTCTCCGTTGTCTTCACCCCAAGAATTCGAATGGATATAAGCCCCACCTTCCTGTTTCGCATCCCTTAAAATATCATAATATGACATCCCTGTGGGAAGTGACCACGAACCATCATCGTCGAAGATCTTTTGCGCATAGATCTCTGACTCGTATGCTAATCCCTGTGAAAGGTAATAAGGAGCATGACCTTCGTACTGCAATCCAGTACCATTATAAGTGTCGCCTACAGCTAACCCAGTAGTATGGGTTCCATGACCATGGCCATCGCTCCAGTCCTCGGTTATATCGAAATCCGTGCCCCCTATAACCCTATCCGTAAAGTCATCATGACCGGAATCGCCTTCAGTTCCATCTCCGATCCCAGTGTCTGCAAAAGCGATGATCATCTCTTCCCCAGTATATCCAAGATGGTTGACATATGCACCGAAATCCCCGGTTTCACGATAAACTTCAGAAGGATCGTCCAGGTCCCAGAATCCACCCAACAGTTGAGATTCCATCTCACTGGTCAAGGAAGGCTTTCTAAAATCATCGATATAGATGACTTCATCCATGTCTGCTATTGTGGTAAGTTTTTGTCGATCTTCAATTTCAGCAGTCACCTGCATCCTTTTTTCACCAACCTTGATGTACGAAACATTGACCACATTATCCAAACTACGTAAAGTTCTCATGTTTCCTATCATATCGATGGAGACCATACCAGGGCTAACATCCGTTGCGATCTTGTATTCTGGTTTATACTCACCAACCCATTCCACGAATTTCAATCCATTTATCTCTTCCAATAATCCAGGATCCATCCTAACATGAAATGCAAAATTGGGTACATAATTGATTATATCTATATCCATATCTTGTAAGTGACTCCTCCATTCAGATCTAACTGGACCTGTCAAACGGATCAAAAACTGCGACCTTTGAGATCTATATATGGTGGGTTCTTCCGAGATATCTATGACATTATCTTTAACATAGATCTTAGTGTGGTCTCTAATGGGGCTTACTTCTGAGATATTCTCTTTAATCCTTTCTACTTCTCTCTCGGTTACTTTTATTATGGCAAAACTTTCGTAACTTTCAACGACGGTAAAATCTAATTCAGAGATCTCATCTAATCTTTCTTTTGAATCGTATCTTACCATATAGTATTCCCTATCAAGGTCCTCGCCTAAAGAAGGATTAGCTACAGAAACCAATGAAAAAGATATCAGGATAACGACGATTATATAGACTGATTTTTGACTCATCAGATCTCTCCTAGGATGTCCACTTTTGTTACTATACCAACGACATTTCCTTTTCTAGAAGTCAATACACAGGGATATTCTATAAGAATCTTTTTTACTAATTCCAAATTTGTGTTCTCATCGATAAGAGGGAAAGGAGAATCCATAATCTTTTTCACAGGTATGTCCTTATCTATTTTATCATAGTTTCTCAACAGACTACCTTCGGTCACTCCCCCTACTAACAATCCATCTTCGAGGACAGGGAGCTGTGAAACAGCGTTTTCCTTCATGATTTCAAGGGCGGTTTCTACATCATCGTCCATTTTCAAGGAGTATATATCTTCCGACTGGACTTCTTTAACTTTCTTATTTAAAGAATTACGTTCGATTATCTTTTCTAGTTCATCTAATATCTGACGACCCTTTTTGTAGGAGGGAGATGTGCTTCCATTTTCGATCTTGGCTATCAGAGACTGACTAACATCAGCTTTCTCAGCTAATTCGGATTGGGTCAGGCTCAGTTTCTTTCTTATAGTACGTATCTCTCGGATATCCTTAAGCATATAACATTACATCTAAAGAGACCATATATAGATTTATTCCTATCGGAATAATTACCACAATAAATTATTAATAGATTACTTTAAGTGAGGATAGCCTGTCCTATGTGGGTCTTACCATCCAACCGGATAAATAATAATACTAAAGAGGATAAATATTATGAATAATAATATCGAGGCTGAAACGCTTTTAGAAACACCGATAGAGCAGCAGAAGATAGAGATAGTAGAAAGGAAGGGGATAGGCCATCCTGACAGTATAGCTGATGGCATAGCCGAAGAGATCAGTAGAAATCTCTCTAAGATGTATCTCGAAAAACACGATAGGATACTCCATCATAATACAGATGAAGTCCAGATTGTAGGAGGTCAAGCAACTCCAGAATTTGGAGGCGGGGAGATTCTAGAGCCGATCTATATCCTCCTGGTCGGGCGTGCTGTAACAGAAGTGAACGGAAAGAGATTGCCTTATAAAAGTATTGCTTTGAACGCTGCAGAAGAGTATCTCAGAGATACATGCACACATTTAGATCTAGATAGAGACGTTATGATGGACTGTAGGATAGCACAGGGCTCTGTGGACCTCAGAGACGTTTATGATACTAGCACGAGTAATGCAAATGATACCTCATTTGGTGTATCTTTTGCACCCTTTAGTGACACAGAAAAAGTAGCGTTAGAAGTCGAGAGGTATATAAACGGTCCATTGAAGAAAGATATCATAGAAGTGGGTCAGGATATAAAAGTCATGGCGACCAGGATTGGAAACGAGATAGATCTCACCATCGCTGCAGCTATGGTTGATAGATACGTCCCGGATCCAGATCACTATAAAAGTGTTGTAGAGGAGTTGAAATCTAGAGTCCATGATGAGGCATTGAAACTCACAGATAGAGATATAAAAGTAGATGTGAACACTGCTGATAATTACGATAATGGTACGTATTATCTTACCGTAACAGGCCTATCAATGGAGAATGGTGATGATGGATCGGTAGGTAGAGGGAACAGAGCTAACGGTATAATCACACCTTTCAGGCCTATGAGCATGGAGGCTGCAGCAGGTAAGAATCCCGTAACCCATGTAGGTAAATTGTACAATCTCGCCTCAAAGTTGATCGCTGAAGACATATACGAAGAAGTAGGGGATAAGGTTCATGACGTTTTCGTCAGATTGGTTTCTCAGATCGGAAAACCTATCTCAAAACCACAGGCTGCTAGTATCCAATTGGTGGTTCCAGAAGAAAACGATTATTCTAAGGAATTACAGAAGGCTGAAGCTATAGCTGAAGAACACCTTGAGAATATTTCAGACATAACTGATCTGGTACTAGAGGGAGATATTCAAGTATTCTAGCCCACTACAAGATTCACAAATACTTTACAGTCTTTGACCATATACTTAAGATGAGCGTATTCGTTGGATTGATGAGCCATCTCATCGTTGGAACACCATACCACTGCAGGGATGCCCCTTTCCCTGATATGTGCTGCTACGGTCCCTCCACCGATGCCTACCAAACCAGGTTCCTCGCCGGTGACTTCTTCAACGGCTTTTTTCAACTGGATTACTACTTCTGCATCCTCTGGAGTCTTCTTAGGAGTTTCTTTTTCTTTGCTGTACTCTATTTCGAATTTTGCTCCGGTCTCCTTTGAAATCTCATCGGCTGTCTTTTCGAAGACCTCCTTGACATCGGTTAAGTCGATAGTCGGCAATATCCTGCAATCATAATATTGAACATCTGTCCCAGGTACTGTGTTAACATTGGGAACATTCAATTCTCTTTTCGTGGGTTCGAAAGTGCTTACAGGGGGACTAAAAAGTTCGTCTTCTTCGTCGAA
>PULU01000114.1 GCA_003551065.1 Thermoplasmata archaeon
CTATCTCCATAGCTCGACCCAAAGATATCTCTCCTTTTTCATAAAGTTTGCAGGCGATGGAGATCCTCAACTCAGGTCTCTCCCGTAGGAGAGTCCTTATCGCGTCCCGTAAAAATTCCGACCTACTGTCGTAATAGCCCGTTTCAGGGATGGCATCGACTTCACGCTTCATTATATCTGGTAACGTCATGGACACCCTTTTCGTTTCCGACATGTTATCATACCATAGTATGCACATAGTAATACTAAAACCTTATTATCTAAAAACTCTAGTCGATCCCACCGGATCTCTACCAAATTTCAGAAAGGATCGCATTTTTCTGAGCATATTTCTCAAAAATTATCGATCCAACCCGAAAACGTTAAAAATTGAACTGTTTAACTATTAAACGATGAAAGATACTGTAGTTAAGATGTCAAAAAAAGGCCAAGTGGTGATCCCCAAGGATATAAGAGATCTTTTAGGTCTCCATGAAGGGGACACGATAAAGATAGAAAAAGAAGGTTTCCTCAAGGCTGCATAAAAAATCAACTAAAGAAAAGATACGAGGCTTGAATATGAATCATCGAATGCTGCCTCATCCTACTTGGTGCTGGACGAAGTGTTCTAGATACTTCAGAAAGAGATAGGAAAAGAGGATTCGTTGGAATCTACAAAGATGTTTTTATGTATCCTTCGTCAACGGACCCTCCTTCGTATAAACCTATTTTGATGTTTTCGCACCTGATGAAGAAACCTCCTGCTTGTTTTCAGGCTAAGTTACCCAAGTTTTATTACCGGTCAAAGTATCATCGTAGATGGTGGAGAAAACTGAAGTGGTTATACCGGTAGGATCGAACATGAAATTCATAAAAACGAATAAACGGAATATCATCCAACCCTGTGGATTAGACGACTTTAACTATCAGATAGATCCGTACCTCGGTTGTGAACACGGATGCCACTATTGTTATACGCAGAACAGTTTTGATTGGAGTGATGAAATTCAAACATATGAAAACTTGAAGGAAAAATTAACCGCGGAGCTCGCTTCGTTGAAACCTCAAAAGATCTATCTAGGGATGAACACCGATCCGTATCAACCTGTCGAAGAGGAATTTAGACGAACGAGAAAGGTTCTTGAAGTATTGCATGAGCATGATTTTTCAGTCTCCATACTGACGAAATCGAACCTGGTGATGCGGGATGTTGATATTTTGAAGGATATACCGGGAGCATCCGTCGGAGTTTCTATCGCATTCCAAGATGATCTTGAAAAAAAATTGTTTGAAGCAAACACCGTACCTAATTCGGATAGGATATCTGCGTTAAAAGATTTGAAGCGTGAAGGTATCAAAACCTATGCGTTGATCTGTCCTGTCATGCCTTACATAACCGATGTCCATGTTTTGATAAACCAGGTACGTCCTTACGTTGATTCTATCTGGATATATCCGTTGAAGATAGACTCAGTTGAAGATGAAAATTGGAAAAGTACAAAACCGATACTCGAACAACATTTTCCAGATATCCTGGAAAAGTTCCAAGAGGTGGTCTTTTCCATAGATCATGTTTATTGGGATGAGTTACGCCGACACTTGAAAGATGTAAACAACGACGTCGTAATACGGATATCTTCTGAAAATCACTAAGAATTTTTTTATACCTATGAATGCATCGCTTTGAACCCGATCTGATGATAGACCATGATCATTTAGCGTTGTTCCTCATGCTGAACTTCACCGCCTATATTATCGTTCAGATACCCCTCGGTATCAAGACAATCTTAAGCGATAAAGATGCGGTCAGAAAAAAAACTAGTTTAAGAGAGTATTATCCCCTTAGAAAATGGTCCGTTATCTTTTCTATCATAGTTCTGACGACCTCATATTTTTTTATAATATTCATCTTCTGGCCCTTTTATCATCTCTTATTCGGGTCCCAGTTGATCGATAGATTTTTACTCGGATTACCTCACAGCACATCATTTCAGATCATCGGGATGGTAATTGTAACAGCGGCCACAACGATCAACCTGCTGGGTAGGTTGGCAAGAGGCGAAGGATATATCTCAGACGGTGTGCCTGATAAACTGTCCACGGGATCAGGACATAAAGTGGTTAGACACCCGCTATACGCTTCCTACTGCTATTACTTCATCGGTTTTCAACTCATTTTTCAAAGTTATCTGACCCTACCTCTACTTTTAGGTATAATCGCATACTACTCTGCATCAAAACAAGAGGAAAAAGTACTCGTGCAGGAATTTGGACAGGAATACAGGGACTATCAGCAAAAAGTAGGTATGCTCGTTCCTTTTGTGGGAAGAAGGAACAAATGATGGTCCTTTTGCATCTGTCAAGGTCTATCATTAGTGGTTTACGCACTCATTATGAGGGGGCATGGATAAGAGATAACGATTAGCCTTTACTCGTCGAAGTTTAACAATATATAAATATTAAGATCGTCATTATAGTTGACATGTCATTATTAGATCATGTGACGTCAGATCTAAAAAAGGAGGGTATATCTCCAGGTGATACGATATTGGATGTTGGATTCGGTGATATTGAGGAATTGAAACTACTTGCATCCTTGGTAAAACCTCACGGATCAGTTATCGGTCTGGATGTTGATTTGGAAAATATTCAAAGGATAGAAAAGAGGCTAGCTCGGCGACATTCTACTATCATCTCAGTAAAAAAAGGTTCAGTGACCGATATATCTTCAACGGACCAAAAGTTTGATTTTGTCTTTTGTAAAGCGGTTCTTCATGAGATCCGATCTATCGATAAAGCCCTAGAAGAAATCGTACGTGTACTAAAACCGGAAGGGTGTATGGTAATCATCGACTTTATGCAGTTTTCTAGGATCGAATTCAAGCTATACAAAGCCCTCACTTCGCTTTTTGGAAATCACGATGTTCATCCTGGTTTTGATCCAGTGGATTTAAAACAAATCTTGAGTGATCAACCCATGTGTGAAATCAAGTGGGAGAAGTTGCCTTATAAAGGCCATTTGGGATTCTCTGATAAGGATCTTTTTCTTTTAAAAGCTCGTAAAAAATAGGAAGATATCGATCGATGATGATCTACACATCTCTGATTTTTGCATGGTCCTTGGGACAACTTCGCAGGATTATATATACTATGGATCTGTTCCATGTTTTATGGGTATAGGATTCCGTGATATCGAGCCCGAGGATGCACGCCTGATCGCCAGGTGGAAAAGCGATCCTTACATCAAAAAGATGGCGCTGGATCCAGCCGACGAGATAACCGTGGAAAGGGAGATGAAAGAGATAGAGCGGGCTATGGATAAAGGCCTATATCTTATAGCTCAAATGGACGGAGAAGATATAGGCTACGTGAAGGTGGACTGGGTGTATGGAAAGGAAAAGATCGCTTGGCTTAGGTTCGCACTAGGTGAGCACAGAGGTGAAGGGTATGGGGTGGAGATGATCCAGAAGATATCGGATCACTTATTCGAGAAGGAGTGTGTTAGGATCGAAGCGGAGGTTTATTCAGAGAACGTTCCTTCACAAAAGGTGCTAGAAAAGAACGGGTTCGTTAAGGAAGGAACGAAACGGAAGGCGTACTTCGATGGTGATAAGTATGCCGACGTGTATGTGTATGGAAAGGTCGGATGAACAGAAAAATGATCGGAGATACCCTTTAGGCTTGGATAGTCATGAATGAAAATTCCTATCACTCACAACGGTTTTGAGACCTGAGGATCTTACGGATAGTATATTTACAAGATGTCCAATATTTGGATCTTCTTTTTGATAAAACCCCCTATGATATCCCAAGAAAGTGATCATATCAACTTAAATCAGAACATCAGTTTATATACTTTCTATTCCTTATCATCTTTAAAGCCGATATCTACAAAAAAATAGGAGTAAAAGATATGAAAAAACTCAAAGAAGCTTGGTATTTTTTAGGTATGATCATATCTATAAGTTTA
>PULU01000086.1 GCA_003551065.1 Thermoplasmata archaeon
GGGTCATATCGGATCTTTCGACGAGTTTCATCAATACGGGAAGCTCTCTATAAGCAAGATAAGTAGGTATGTATGGGAAAGATATCTCCTCTTCAACTACGATATTAGATATCTCTTCATCTCCATTCCACAGTGAAAGGGAACCATATGCTTTATCTCCACTGTATGATACATCTACACCTCCGACGATATCGGGTATGAACGAATCTTCTACTAACTGTACTTTTTTACTAGCTATATCCTGTTCCGTCCTCAAGCGGGTTAATACAGGTTCGGTCTTGAAATCCTTGAATATGATATCTTTAAAATCTAGGATCCGATCATTCTCAATTTTGATATCCTCCTTTCTGAGTAACTCCTTCTTTTTTTCTACCCCTAGCCCGAATCCTCCTATATCACCGTTAGACATCACCACTCTGTGACATGGGACTTCGATAGGTCTAGGATTCTCGTTTAACATCTTACCGACAGCCCTCGATGCGATCTTATCGCCTAAAGCTTGAGCTAACGTGCCATATGTGGTAACTCTCCCAGCAGGGACCTGTTTAACAGTCTCGTAAAAGATATCCTTGAATCTGTGAACTGTTTCTGGTATCGACATCGAATAAGAGTACAAGATCTGATTACTAAATCCTTTTCCCTTTTTTTCAGGTCTCGATGGTAAACTCTTTATTGAAAACTTATAAAAGCCTTATCGTTTATTGTTACTTGAGAAGATGAAGATGGAGTCAGAAATAAAAGAAATCAAAAAAAAGCTAGATACTATAGAAAGGTACCTTATCATCAACGCTAAAGAGAACCTAGAGGAAAAGATCGTTAAAAAACTTAAGAAAGAGTACAGTAAAGCCGTTAAAGACGATCCAAGGGAAACAATAAAATCGTATAGGGATGTGGATATCGATAAAGAAGATGGGAGATATACCATGAACGGTAACCCTTTATCTCAAACACAGTGCTTTAAATTAGAGGGTGAGTTGAAAGACCTCGGTTTCAACGACCTAGACGAAGTCGTAGATCTATCTAAAGAAGAGAAGAGCGAAAGATTAGATGAAAGGCTTGAAGAGTGGAAAAACAACACGGATCGCGAAGATATGGAAAAGATCAAGCATAGATTGGAAGAACTCATAGAAGATGAATTCTTCATAATGGATGATTCCGATGATTTAGGTGAACTCATGGAACAATATGATTCAATGATGAAAAGACTTGAAGATATCAGTGATGATATTTGAGTCAAAAACTTGTAGATAAAATGATCCAAAAAGGAGAAATGGTTTTACTCTGGAAAGATGATTGGATGACCATAGTCCGGGTGGACCCCGAAACTAAAAAGATCCCGGGTATCGGTATAGTTGACACAGGAAGGATGATAGGAAAAAGATGGGGCAGCACTCTAGAATTGGGTAGAGACTGCTATACTCTTCTTCAACCAGCAGTCAAAGACGCTGAAAAGTTCTTAAAAAGAGGGGCACAGGTGATATTACCAAGGGTAGGGATCCAGATAGCGCTCTATTGTGATGTTTTCTGTGGTAAAACCGTGGTCGAAGGAGGCGCGGGTTCGGGTATCCTGACAGCTATATTATCAAAATGTGTAGGTAAAAAAGGCAAGGTTATCTCATATGAGATGAGAGATGATCATCTAAGGACTGCACAATCGAATATCCGTAAGCTCGGGTTAGATGATAAATGTGAGATCAAACAGGGTGATATCACAGAGGACGTGACAGAACGGGAGGTTGACGCCTTCATCATAGATATACCGGAACCCTGGACAGCCTTGGACATGGCAGAAAAAGCTTTGAAGGGCGGTGGTTTTTTTGGAAGCTATATACCTTCAACGAACCAGTTAGAGAACGTAGTCAAAGAACTGAGAAAGAGAAAATTCATAGATATCAGATCATTTGAAAGTTTAGAGAGGGAGATGATCGTTAAAGAAAAGGGTGTCAGACCTTCTTTTGATATGTTGGGGCATACAGGTTATGTTGTCGTAGGAAGAAAAGCAAATTTTAATAGATAGACATATACCCGCTAATCGTAAGGCTTATAACTGATTTATCAGATTTACCGTCGAATATTAGTGGGGTCAATAAGATGGAAGAGACGAAAATCACTATAGGTAAGTTATTGGAGGAAAAAGCAAAGGAATATCCAGATAAAGAAGCGATCATATTCAAAGATCGAAGGATAACCTACAAAGAACTTAACGAACAAGCGGAAAGATTAGCAAATTTTCTCATGAAAAAAGGTGTTGGTAGAGGGGATAAAGTCGCTATATGGCTTCCCAATCTACCGGAATGGGTGGTAGCATGGTTTGCGGTGCCTAAAATAGGTGCAGTAGTGGTGCCAACAGATCCCTGGTACAAAAGTGGAGAGATCAAATATATGTTCGATGATTCGGACACCAAAGCAGTGATAACCACAGATACACATGGAAAATACAACTTTTTGGATATCCTAGAAGAGGTAAAACCAGAACTATCTAAATTGGAACAGATAGTGCTCATCGAGGGAAAGAGTGATAAGATATCTACCATTAGTTTTGAAGATGCCCTTGAAGAAGGGAAAGGATGGGGAGATGATGAAGATTATCTTGAGAGGAAAGAAAATACCGATTACGACGACGTAACGTTCATATTGTATACTTCTGGAACCACCGGAAAACCCAAGGGAGTTCAACTCACCCATTACCAGATCGTCAAAAACGCTCATGATCAAGGTGAGATCCTGCGTACATCGGAAGATGACAAACTCGTGATCCCTGTTCCATTCAGTCATTGTTTCGGGAACGTGATGAGTATCACTTTGATGGTGGTCTTCGGTGGAACTATGTTACCGCTGGTTGAATTCAACCCATATGATGCTTTAGATCTGGTGGAAAAGGAAGAGGCTACCATGATCCACGGAGTACCTACCATGTTCATAAGAGAACTCGAAGTGGCTGAAGAAGAAGATTACGATACCAGCAGTCTGAGAACTGGTATAATGGCTGGTTCCAGTTGCCCGGTAGAGACCATGAGATCGGTTATAAACGACTTGGGATGCAACGTGTCTATCACCTATGGTTTAACAGAAGCTTCTCCTGGGGTCACCATGACTAGATTCGACGATTCTGTAGAAGATCGTGTAGAGACCGTTGGTAGAGTCATGCCCGATCAAGAGATCAAGATAGTTGATGATTCAGGAGAAGAAGTCGAACATGGTGAAACTGGAGAATTAGTGGTTAAGGGTTACAATGTCATGGAAGGATATTATAAAAAACCCGAAGCCACTGATGATGCAATAGAAGATGGTTGGTTACATTCCGGAGACCTTGCCGAGATGGATGATCGAGGCTACGTTAAGATAGTCGGTAGAAAGAAAGATATGGTCATAGTCGGAGGATTGAACGTTTATCCAAGAGAGATCGAAGAGTACTTATTAGAACATCCAGAGATCAAAGAGGTAGCCGTTGTCGGTGTCCCAGATAAGGACCTAGGTGAAGTCGTGGCAGCAGCAGTTGTGCCAACAAAGGATGCAGACCTCTCACCTCAAGATGTAGTCGATCATCTTTACGGTTCCGTTGCTAGTGCAAAGGTCCCAAGATATGTCACAGTTGGTATGGACCTTCCAGTGTCGGGAAGAGGTAAAGTCCAAAAATTTAGACTGCGGGACAAATTGGAAGAGATGATCGAAGACGGTGAACTCAAAAAGATAGTACCTTCAGAGGTAAAAAAGAAATAAAAAACCTTACCCCTCCTTTTTCTTTTTTCTTTTCGGGTAAAATATTTAATAGATGGCTACAAATTGATTCACGATGAGATGTCCTCACTGCGGTAGAGAAACAGAAGGAGAATACTGCCCAACTTGCGGTTATAGAGTTAAATCAGACAATAAGAGTAGTCTAGAGGAAATAAAAAATTCGATCAAAAGAATGGTAAGGGTAGCATCTATACCAGCCCTGATATTATTCATAGCTTTTTTAGTTTTAAACACTGCTATACTCATTTGGAGCTTAGAATGGATACCTAATACCATGATAACAGAAGGTGAAGGCGTGATATACATAGTTCTAATGATACCCATCGGAATCGCACGTATATCAGGAACATCTATGGTGATCTTTTTCTTTTTCCTTTCCATTTTGGTCTTGCTATCCTATATACTCATCTTTTACCTCGGGCTAGAGGACTTTTTTGCACATATCAAAGAAACACTCATTTCTCAGGGTAAAAAACACGATAAAGCCGATAGCCCTATTCCCAGATTGGCATATATCTTTATGGCACTCCTATTCTTCAGTTATCTCTATTATATTTTATTGGAAGGGGTCGGTGTCACACCAGAAACGCCTCCTATAGATGAATTAGCCCTGTGGGAGTTCATATATCTTATGACTCAGGCTGCAGTCTGGGAAGAACTCATGGTGAGAACTGTGTTTTTGGGTCTTCCTATGTTTTACTACCTCTATACTAGGAAGAAAAATGCTTCCTGGAAAGATATCTTTGGAGGTTTTGGCCTTGAAGACAGGTTCGTCCTTATACCTATACTTTTATCCTCATTCATCTTCGGTATCGCTCATATCGGAGGGGGATGGGATATAACCAAATTCCTGCCAACCTTTATAGCTGGGCTAGCATTCGGATATCTGTATGCCAAGGATGGATTACATTCAGCTATCTTACTTCACTTTATATGGGATTACCTTTCGATCCCCATGAGGGTCTTCGATGTCCCTAATATTGAGATCTACATCAGCCTATTGATACTATTTTGGATGGCCATAGGTGCATATTATGCTTATGATTATCTCAAACGGGGACTCATATGGCTCAAAAATAAAAAAGAAGAGAAATCAAAGGAACAAGAAGAAACTGATAAGGTACCCGGGACCATAGTCCCCGGTTTATCTGCAGTGTATGTCTGCTCACAATGCAGTAACAATAAAGCCATATACACAGAAGACGGTAACTTAGAGTGTAAAAGATGTGGTAATAAAAGCCCTGCTAAAGTCGATACCACAAACAGAAAGATAGAGAAACGCAATGAAAATAGACCCTGGCCACCCATAGATTGATCCAAAAAATTCAAAACCTTTATATCACAGAGAGGTTTCGCATCAAAACGATATCATGGCAGACTGCTTAAATATAAAAATAGACCGAGATCTCTGCACAGGGTGTGGTATCTGCATCCGCTTTTGTCCAAAAGATATTCTAGAACCCTCTGAAGATCTGAATCAATATGGGAATTATTATGCAAAAGTTGTCGATCTAGATTCATGTATTGTATGCAGAAGATGTGAATTGTTCTGCCCAGATTTTGCTATAACAGTAGAAAAGGAGGAAGAAAAATGCTGAAGCCAGGTACTTATTTCATGGAAGGAAACGAAGCTTGTGCCGAGGGAGCGATGAGGGCTGGTTTAGGTCTTTATGCAGGATATCCGATCACACCGGCTTCCGAGGTCATGAACCATCTCGCAAAGGAACTACCTAAAACTGGAGGGCGGTTCCTTCAGATGGAGGACGAGATCGCCAGTATCGCCGCTGTTATCGGAGGTGCATGGAGTGGACTTAAGAGTATGACGGCAACGAGCGGGCCTGGTTTCTCCCTGATGCAGGAAAATATCGGTTACGCAGTCATGACAGAAACACCATGTGTGATAGTTGATGTACAAAGAGCTGGACCATCTACCGGTCAAGCGACCAAACCTGGTACCGGAGATGTGATGCAGTCCAGGTTCGGCAGTCATGGCGATTATGAAATCATCGCTTTAGCACCGAATTCAGTACAAGAGATGTTCGATTTTACGGTCAGGTCATTTAACCTCTCTGAAAGATATCGAACACCTGTGGTCCTATTAGCAGATGCAGGTGTGGGACACATGAGGGAAAAATTTACCATACCTGAAAAGGTCAAAACCATCGAGAGGAAAAGACCTAAAGAAGTTGACAAAGAGTTTTTTGATACCCATGAGGAAGACCATGTTCCCCCGATGCCAGATTTCGGAGAAGGCTATGAACTGATGGTTACAGGGTCAACACACCTTGGAGACGGTACAAGGGACACTGCATCTTTTGAGGCACAGGATAGATTGGTCAGAAGGCTAAATGCAAAGATAAACGATAACCGAGAAGAGATCGAGGATTGGGAAGAGATGGGCTGTAATAGAGCTGATCTAGTTCTCATTTCATACGGTTCGATATCTAGACCTGTCAAAGGAGCTGTGAAGAAAGCAAGAGAGGATGGATATGATATAGGGTTCTTCAGACCAAAAGTAATTTGGCCTAGCCCTGAAGATAGGATGAAAGAGATCGGAAAGAATTCAGAAGTCATGCTTGTTGAACTCTCTCTACAGGGTTATAGGATGGAGGTCGAGAGATGCGTTGGAAGTGAAAATCTGTACATCTTCGATATATTGAACTCTTTACCGACCATCGAACAAGTTTATGAAAAGATCATGGAGGTGATCGAATGATCACGACTAAAGATATAAGAAATAAATATGTTAAAAATTATCCATCGGCTTTCTGTCCTGGATGTGGAGATGGGATGGTCCTTAATGCGATGTCGAGGGCTGTTGAAAAAAGCGGCATAGATCAGAAGAAGGTAGCCGCGGTAAGTGGTATCGGATGTGCAGCATGGATACCCTCACCGTACTGGAAAGTTGACACGTTACATACAACCCACGGAAGAGCTATCCCTCATGCAACTGGATTGAAGGTCGGCAACAAGGATCTAGAAGTTATGGTAGTATCAGGAGATGGAGACTGTGCAGGTATTGGAGGCAACCATCTGCTCCATGCTGCCCGGAACAATATAGATCTTAACGTGCTTATGATCAACAATGGTCTGTACGCCATGACAGGGGGACAGGTAGCTCCTACTACAGAACACGGCGAAAAAACACTTACAACACCATATGGTAATCCATCACAGGGTATCGATATCTGTAATGTAGTAAAACACTCCGGAGCAAGTCATGTAGCACGTTGGACTACATACCATATGAACGAACTCATCAAAGAGATAGAGAGGACCATAGATATCAAAGGTTTTTCATTTATAGAAGTGCTTAGCCAGTGTCCAACAAGGACCGGTAAAAAAGAGGGATTGTCCGGTGTAGAGATGTTGGAATGGTACAGGGAAAATACTACGAAGAATAAAGAGGAAGAAGGAATCTATGTCGGAGAGATACAATATGTAGAGAGAACGGAGTTGACAGAAGAGATATATGAACAGATATCAAAACGAGGGGGGAAACCAAGATGATAAAAGTAAGGATCGGAGGCTGGGCAGGCCAAGGCACTGTTCTAGCCGGAACCGTACTAGGTAGATCACTGGCACTCCAGCAGGGTTATGATGTTGTTCAGAGACGTTCATATTCTGCCGCGGTAAGGAGTGGTATCGCTTATTCGGATATCATTGCAGATAGGGTTGAAGTAAACGACTTGACCATAGAGGTACCAGATTATCTATTGATACTTTACCAAAAAACTCTAGAAGAGTGGGATAAAGAAGTCAAACTCTGTGAAAATCTGATAGTGGATTCGACGAGAGTGAAAAAGGTTAAGAAAACAGATGGTAACATATATGAAGTCCCAGCTGGACAGATAGCTGAGGATATAGCTAGTTCCAAAGCCGCCAATATCGTATTATTGGGAGCCCTAGCTCGTGTATGTGAAGATATAGAGTTAGAGAAATTGGTCGATACGATAAAGTCAGAATTCCCTAAAAAGTACAAGCAGATGAATGTAAAGGCCGTGAAAGCCGGTTATGCTTATATAGAAGATTTACTTACAAAAGATTAATTATATAAGACTACAATGCACATGTCAGTACATAATCACAGTAGAAAGCTAAAATATAAATGGCGATAACATACATCCTAGATATATCCCCGATATTCTAGATATGTTATGCCGATCAATAGGGTTGAGAACAGATGGTAGATGAACCAGAAGAAGAAGTCGAAGTCGAAGAGATACGGAACGCAGAAGAAAAATATAACCGATTAGTTCAGAAACGGAACGAGTTGAATGAAGAAGCAAACTTTTATAGAGATGAGAGGAACAGACTTCATGATGAACGTAAGGAATTAAAGGAAGATCTAGAAAAGAACAAAGCTACAAGGAACGAATTTGTGAAAAAAGCAAAAGAACACAAGCAAAAAAGGAATGAATACCAGAAAAAAGCAAAAGAACTCCTCGAATTCAAAAGGGAAAAAAGAGATAAGATCGTCAATAATCTTCCTCAGAAGGTCAACGAACTCGAAGCTGAGATAAAATCCATGGAGTTGAAACAAGAGACTACACCCCTTTCTTTGGACGATGAAAAAGAGCTTATCGATAAGATCAAAGAAAGGAGGGAGGAATTAAAACAAAAAATATCATTACTCGATGAACAGGAAGAATTGATCGGAGAGATCGAGGGACTAGACGAGAAGATCGACGAACTTTTTGAGAAAGCTGATGAGGAGCATCAGCAAGTCGTAGAGTACTCGGAAGAGTCACAAAAGTACCATGATGAGATGAACGAGATCTATGATGAAATGCAGAGATTGACTAATGAGGCCGATGATATGCATGAGGAATTCATGGAGATAAAAAAGAGAGCTGATCACTATCACGAGAGAGCTATGGAGATGAAAAGTGAAGTGATAAGTCTAAAGAATAAAAGGCGTCAGAACTACAGGCAGAAACAACAGAAGCTCATCGAACAAAACCTCCAGGTCAAAAAGGAACTCGAGGACGAAGAAAAACTAAAGAAAAAAGAAGAAAAAACACTGGAACAGCTCATCAAAGAAGGGAAGATCGAGATATAGGGGATAATATGAGTAAGGTCTTGGTAACAGGGGGTTGTGGGTTCGTAGGTACAAATCTTGTTGATTATCTTTTAAAGAACAGTGGACTTGAAATTAAGGTTCTTGATGATCTTTCTGTGGGTAGAGTAGAATACTTGGAAAGTATAGAACATTTTGACGAAGGTAGAGTCGAGTTCATTCAAGGAGATATACGGGAAACTGATGATGTTTCTCGAGCTGTCAAAGGATGCTCACACATATTTCATCTAGCTGCTCAGACAGGTGTGATACCATCAGTAGAATCACCCCTTAAAGATGCTGAGATAAACATAATCGGAACTATAAATCTTCTCGAGGCAGCTGTAAATAATGGTATAAAAAGGTTCATACTTGCATCCTCCGCAGCACCTTTAGGTGAACAGGAGATGCCGATCGATGAGGAAAAGGTCCCAGAACCACTATCACCTTATGGGGTTAGTAAGCTTGCTGGAGAAGGGTACTGTAGCGCTTACTCTGCATCCCATGGATTGAAAACAGTAGCACTGAGGTTCTCCAATGTTTATGGACCCAATTCGTGGCATAAAGGTAGTGTCATCGCCAAGTTCATAAAACAGATAATAGATGGAGAAAGACCAGTCATCTACGGTGATGGGGATCAGACCAGGGATTTTATCCACACTGAAGATATCTCTAATGCATTGTATTTAGCGGCTGAGAAAGAACTATCCAAGGACTTCGAACTTCTCCAGGTTGGAACTGGTGATGAAAAGAGTATAAATGAACTGTATAATGATATCAAAAATATCATGTCCAAGAAGGATATCGATGTTCCAGAACCTGAATATGTTAAAGAAAGACCCGGAGAGATATACAGGAACTATACCGATATCTCAAAGATAAGAGATCTACTTGGGTACGAACCTAGGATCGATCTAGAAGAAGGGTTAGAACAAACCATCGACTGGTTTCTAGAGGATTATAACTAAATTTTTTCTGGTCAGACAATTCAAAAATCAATTATATGGGAACGCACATGTATTCTTGTATATGTCAGAAGAGTTAGAGGTAACTATATTGGGAACAAGCGGTGGTATCCCTATTGGGGGTAGGGCACAATCCGGAGTTCTGCTTGAAAGTAAGGACACCAAGATCTTATTCGACTGTGGGATGGCAGTTCCGTTGAGATTGAAAGAAGCAGGAGTAGATGCTGAAGAGATCGATTACATCTTCTTGACACACCGGCATTTGGACCATATCCAAGACCTGCCTTCTCTGACCAAAGCTGCATGGTTAAGGAACGATCAAGAAAAAGTTGATTATACGATCATCTGCCCTAAAGATATGACCGACTGGCTACCGGGCCTATGGAAAAGTTCCGGTGAATTTGAAAGAGTGGAGTTAAATATCAAAGGGATAAAACCAGGTGTTCTAGACTATTACGATGGTATAAAGGTGGAAGCATTCGAAACACCTCATATAGAGGGGAGTTTGGGATACGTTTTAGATGATGGAAAAGTGATATACACTGGAGATAGTGCGCCCAATGAAAATATACTGGATTTGATAGATAACACTGAACTTTTGATCCATGAACTTTCTCTGAATCAAAAAACAGACCTACATACGGATCCAGAAGGGATCATAAAGATACTATCTGGATTGAAAAAGGATGAAATCAAAAATCTGGTCTTGACACATTTCTATCCTGAAGTTCTAAAAGATCTGTATGAAATTCAAAAAAGGATCGAGATCGAAACAGGAATCAGTACAAAAATAGCGGAAGACTTAGATAGATACAAAATAAATGATCCTATGGAGTGAAGAATATGAGGATCATGGTAATACCAACCACGGACTGGACTGGACATCCAGTACCTAACCGTTTGAATTTCATATTCGATAATCTCGCAAAAAAACATCGTGTAGATGTATGTCATTTTAAGTTCTATAAAGAAAAAAGGAGAGGTACTAGTTGTAATCTGATCCCTATGGATAAAGAAGTTAAGAAAGGTATAAAAAACTATTACTTACACAATATCTTCACCCACGGTAAGAAAATATCTGACAATATAGATAGATATGACATCATAGTTTCCGCCAACTTGATACCCAGTTATTTTGCAAACTTCGGTGATACTCCGATCATATTCGATTACCTAGATCATCTCCCTGGTAGTGCTTCAGTATATTATCCTAAACCACTAGACCGGTTAGCCCGATATACCGCAGATCGTATATCGGTCCATAATCTTAAAAAAGCAGATGGTATCATCACACCGACAAATACATTTAAAAGATTTTTAGAAGATAAAACTGAAAGCCCCATCGTGGTTATACCTAATGGAGTCGATCTAGATAAGATAAAACCAATGGATCCGAAGATGGTCGAGAAGAGATATGGACTTGGGCATCCTGTATTAGGATATGTAGGTTCACTAGAGAGGTGGGTTGACCTAGAGTCCATAATAGAATTGTTCCCAGATATCAAAAGACGGTATAAAAATGCGAAACTACTGATAATAGGTCCCGGTCTACATACAGATTATGCTGAGAGATTAAAATCTATGGTACGTGAGATGAAACTATCTGATGATGTAATATTCACAGGTAGGATACCTTACGATGATCTTCCTGAATATATCTCCGCCTTAGATATCGGATTGAATCCAAGAAAAGATCTCCTGATGAACCGTATGACTATGGGCAGTAAAATACTCACGTATCTAGCCTGTGGAGTACCGGTTCTCAGCACTAATATGCCTGAGGTAGAAAAACAATTCGGGCCAAAAAAAGGTGTATTTAGGTACGAAAACGAAGAAGAATTTCTAGGTGAACTACACAAAGCAATATGTAAGCGAGTCAAACCAGAGGTTGTTGAAGACTATGGTTGGAAGAAGATATCTAGAAGGTATGAGAAGGTGCTCTTGGAGTTCATATCTTGAAAAACTTCTTCAAATAACTGACCCGCTAAACCTTTTATAGATGATTATATTATATACAACCTAAATGGATTTGTTTGCACACATCACTATACCTCTCTTGATACTTCTAGCATTGAGGGTAGAAACACGAAAAGTTCTTCTGATGCTACCTTTCGCAGTCATACTGGATTTGGATGTATTTTTTGGCTATCATAGACTGTTGTTCCACAATTTGTTCGTTGCTTTTCTTTTACCTCTCGCTTGGTGTATCTTCATATACAAATATAAAAGAGAATGGTTTGAATATTCCTGGATAGCCTTTTTCTTCATATTTTCCCATCTTTTACTCGACCTCACCGAAGGTATAGCTTTATTTTATCCCATGTTATCCACTTTTTATAGTGTCGAGATCTCAGTATATCTCAGTAGTCTTTTTGGGGTGATACCATTTCCATCGATAGACATTATTATAGGTTCTATAGAAGCACAACAAACAGTTGCAGTTGGAGAAGGGTTGAGTGCAACTGAAACAGCTCAAAGATATCCTACTATGGATGACGTGTCCGTTGCTTTACTTCTCACATTGATGGTAGCAGCACTGATGTATTTTAGAAAAAGTTTTGTTTTCGTAAAAGAAATTTATAATCTAGTTCGAGATATCATAGATTATGTATTAAGTAGTATAAGATCCATATTTAAAAAAATAAAAGGGTTTTTTTGATCGGGTTCACATGTCCTCGATATCTGCGAAGAGGTCTTCCTCCTCTTCTTCTTCTTCAACCAATGGTTCTCCACATTCTGGACATTCCTCGGCCCCAGATGATACATCGGCACCACATATCGGACATTCTAAGACCTCTTCAGATTCCACCTCTTCAGATTCCACCTCTTCAGATTCCACCTCTTCTTCAGGGGGTGCCAATTCTTCTCCGCATTCAGGACATTCATCTGATGAGATAGGGATGACTGCACCACATGTTGGACAGATCCCTTCTTCTTCCTCTTCTTCCTCTTCCTCAGATAATATTTCTTCTTCAAAAGGTTCTTCGACTCTTTTCTTGGACATCGCTGACATAGCCACACCTATCACTAGTATGACTAGGCCAACACCAACTCCTGATAAAAAGTATTCTCCATAAACTCCAGAAGGATTTTCAATCCCCAAAAAAGGATCGATTCCCGAGAATTTGATGCCTATTGTACCAATGGTTAAAAGGATACCGAGAACCAACGGGATCAGAGCTAAACCAAGTCCAGATGTTTCTTCAATTATAGTCTCTTCGATACCTTCTTCCAATTCTTCTTCGCTTTCTTCCTCTGCCATTTAAAGCCCTCCGGTTTAATACCAGATTGAATTATATTCCTTATAGTAAACAATTATTTAAAATTAGTGGTCAGGGAATATATTTATCTTCTAATACCTCTGTCTCGACATCTCCAGAAGGAATTATACAAAGGAATTCAGCATCGACATCACCTGGATTTTCGTAGGAGTGAGGGACATCTTTAGGGATGAAAACTGCACTGCCCTTTTTTACTATATATTCCTCTTCATCCATAACTAGCTTTATGGTTCCGTTCAAAATGTACTGTACATGTTCTGTGCCATAGTGCTTATGATATCCCATACTGCCTCCTGGTTTTATGGTGAACTTTCTAAGATATATATTGTCTGAACCTTCGTTTTCGGCTATCAACCACTGTATATCGATCATGTCTGCCCTTTCTACATTTTCTTTTTCGACATCACTAGAATCTATAACCGCTCCTATCTTTCTATTCGATGATCCCATATTATCAACACAGTATGTTAGATTTGATATATAAAAATGAAGGAGAGAGAGATTTATACTAAAATCTGATTTTGATCGTTTCGTTAACTATTTGTAAAACCATTCATTTCACATATACATGTCAACTTACGATGATTTATTGGAGATCTCGAATGAGTTAAACAATGTACAGAATGCCATATATCTTTTGGCATGGGACGAGAGAACATACATGCCCGAAGGTGCAGTAGAAGGAAGGTCCGAAACCATATCCGACCTTTCTAGAATATACCACCGATTGATAACTTCCGACCGACTGAAAAAAGTTCTCGACGAACTGAATAAAGAATCGGTAAATGCTGAACTCGATGATTTGCAAAAAGCAGCCGTACGGGAGATGACAAGAGATTTTGAGAGAAGGTACAATATACCTGATGAATTGATAAAGGAGATGGCTAAGGTTTCTTCTAAGGCACAGGCCGCCTGGGAGAAAGCTAGGGAAAGATCTGACTTTGAACATTTTCTACCCCATCTAAAAAAACAAGTTGAGCTGAAAAAAAAGGTAGCGGAATATATAGGCTACGAGAGCGAACCATATGATGCGCTGGTCGATAGTTATGAACCTGGATTCACCGCTAAAAAAATAAAACATATCTTCGATCCTATGAAGAGAAAACTTTCAACCTTGGTAAAGGAAATATTAGAAAAGGATATCACACCTGGAAAAGGTGTATTTGATGACAAGAAATTCGAGATAGAGAAACAGAAAAAGTTATGTAGAGAATTAGCGGAGATCATCGGATACGATTTCCATCACGGAAGATTAGACGAGGCTGTTCATCCTTTCACTATGGGGATGGATGATGACGTTAGGATCACTAACAGATATACGGACGAAAACATATCATCACTTTTCAGTCTCCTCCACGAGTCAGGTCACGGTATATACGAACAGGGTATACCTGAAGAGTGGTACGGCCATCCTTTAGGTCAGCGTATATCTATGGGATATCACGAATCACAATCTAGGATGTGGGAAAATTTCGTAGGACGGAGCAGGGAGTTCATGTCTTTCCTGTACCCAAAACTTACCGACACTTTTCCGGTTTTAAGTGATCATGAAGAGGAAAATATATACCAAGCAATAAACAGAGTCGAACCTTCTTATATCCGAGTAGAAGCCGACGAAGTAACTTACAACCTTCATATCGCTTTAAGATTTGATATCGAACTAGGTATGTTTAGAGATGAATTAGAACCACATGAGACTCAAGAGGTTTGGAAAGACAAGATGGATAAATACTTTGGAATAGTTCCAGACGATCCAGCGAAAGGTGTCCTACAGGATGTACACTGGTCTTCTGGAGATTTTGGATACTTCCCGAGCTATGCATTAGGTAATCTATACGCAGCTCAAATCTACAAAACTGCTTCAGATGAGATAGATAATATACAGGAAAGGATAGCGAATGGTGAATTCACCGAAGTGAAAAAATGGCTAAATGAGAATATTCACCAACACGGTAGGAGATACAGGGCTGAGGAGATGACTAAAAGATTGACAGGAGAGAGCTTGAGTGAAGACTTCTACATCGATTATCTGAAAGGGAAATACGGACCTATATACGGAATCTGATATGTGATACCCTACAACATCACCCATCTTTACTCGCTATAAAGCTAGCCTTCCTGAGATGAGGAGTCAGTTTGATGTAGCTGGGACAAACGTATGAGCAGAGTCCACAATCTATACAGTCTTCAGCATGATATTTTTTGATCATCTTTCTATCATCTCTTTTTTCAGCTTCCATTATTAGTACTGGATATATGTCCACAGGACACACTGTATTACAGTATCCACATCTTATACACGGCTTCTGTTTTTTATAAGGGCTAGGTTCGGAACGAGTAAAAGCAGTGATACCGGAAGTTGCCTTCATGACTGGGTATGATGCATTTGGGATCGTAGGTCCCATCATTATCGACCCGATGGCGATCCTCTCAAATTTTTTACCAGTCGTTCTACATCGATTAAGAACATGTTCGATCGGGGTCCCCATCCTGACCCAGAGATTTTTTCCTCCAGTCTCTTTCGAATAAAGAGTCAGTCCTCTAGACACTAATGATTCTCCATCTAAAACGGCTTTGGAAACTGCATAGGCTGTAGCCACGTTATGAACAACTGCACCTACAGATGGAGGGAAACCTTTTGAAGGAACTTCTCTATCCAAGACTTCTTTGACTAAGAGTCTTTCACTGCCTACTGAATAATTCGGTCTTATCCTACTGATTTGGATACCGTTCTTTTTCAACAGCTTTTCAAAACCTGGAACTTCTCCTTTTTTAGTCCTGGTGGCAAACAATATATTATCGACTTTCAGCATCTTTCCCATCAGTTTGATCCCTCGGATCATCTCTTGGCCTTTCTCCATCATCAACCTGACATCGCAAGCTAGGTTAGGATCACTCTCTTTAGCGTTGATGATAAGATGAGATATCTTTTTTTCTTCGGAAAGTTTGAGATGGGTAGGGAAAGAGGCTCCACCTAATCCCACTATTCCAGCCTCTCTGACTCTGTCTATCAGTTCTTCTCTAGAGTTCCCCATAAAATTCATAGGTTCGTAAAAAGGATCCGTTCCATGATCTTCAGTATGGATGATGAACGCTTTTTCCAATTCTTGTGAAATAGGATGCCTCAGTTTCTTGATAGCTTTGACTGTTCCATTTACCGGACTATGTACTGGAACCACCATAGGCCCTCCTTTTTCAAGGTCTCCAATTTTTTGCCCATATCTTACTGGATCACCCTTCTTAACCAAAGGTTCAGTTTCCTTGCCTATATGCTGTCTCAAAAAGACTGTCATTTCCTTTGCAGGAGGGACTTCCGTGAAAGGGTCGTCGATGGATTCCCTTTTCATACTGATGTCCATCTCGAATCCACCTTCTTCTTTGAAATGGTGGACGTGTTCCTTGTCAGCAGGCATGATCATGCACCTCCCTTAGACCCTTTATGCCCATAGGGTGTTTTTATACCGATCTTATCGAGATATGGTGTAGCCATATTTAAGATCACCAGTGCTATTATCGAACCCCCGAGTACGTTCAATAGTTGTAGAGCAAAAGTTA
>PULU01000152.1 GCA_003551065.1 Thermoplasmata archaeon
AACCATAGGGTTGCTCTTGACCATCTGATAGTGGAGTTCCCTGTAAAGAATCTTTATGATATCGAACAATGGATCACCCGTTATTTTTCAATGCCTCAACGACAGAGTAAACCTCATCCTTGCTCTCTGTCAATTCCAAGAACACGTCCTCGATGTTAGATTGACGGGATTTCTCTTTCAATTCATCTATAGTACCTTCAGCTATTATCCTGCCCTCGTTGATGAGTCCCAACCTGTCGCAGATCATCTCAGCCAGCGGTAGAACGTGTGTAGAGAATACGATGCTCTTACCTCTATTTTTATACTCGAAAAGTATCTCTCGGAGTATCCTTGCCATCTTCGGATCAAGGCCGTTCATAGCTTCGTCCATGATTATCACCGAGGGATCGTGCAGCAGTGCACTGATTATGGATACCTTCTGTTTGTTACCAAAACTCAGTGTACCGATGTACTGATTGAGATAACGATCTATCTTGAACGCATCTATGAAATATCTAGCCCTGCTCTGAAGTCGGGATGAAGGTATGCCTCTTATACTGCCTATCATATTGAATAGATCTACCGGGGTCAAACTATCGTAGAGATCCGTACTTTCAGGTACGTAGCCGATGATCTGTTTCGCCCGATTAGGTTCCATCTCGACATCTACGTTGTCGATCACCACCCTTCCACGCATGGAATACAGCATACCTGTGATTATCTTCAATGTGGTACTTTTACCGCTGCCGTTGGGTCCAAGGAGTCCGTATATCTCACCATCGTCCACTTTAAAACTTACATCGTCAACGGCCAAAGTACGACCGAAACTCTTCCTGATCCTATCGACTTCTATCATGTATCATCACCAAAACAAACGAACGACTTAATAAGTTTTGAGATAGAATACACACATCCGTTAAATTTTAACTGTTCAAAACCGATATGTAAACGATGTCTCGAAGCATCTTCGATCTACTAGCTCCGATATACGGTCCGATCAGCAGAGTTATTTTTACGAACACTTGGAAAAACATCATCAAAAGGATGGACCTGAAAAGTGGAGACAAGATCCTCGATATCGGTGGTGGACAGGGACAGTTCCTAGATGAGATACAAAAAGAGGTAAAGGATATAGATGTCTACCTCCTCGACGATTCTAAAAGTATGGTAAAAAAAGCATCGTTATCCAATAGGATCCTCGGTAAAGCCTGCAGTCTACCCTTGGCCGAAGATTCTTTCGACCACATCCTGTGCATAGACGCTCTTCATCACTTCCAAAATCAAAAAGAAAGTAAAAAGGAGATGATTCGAACCTTGAAACCTGGTGGGGATATACACATATTAGATCTAGATAAGAACGAGATCCTCACCAAGATCGTATGTACATTTGAATTTTTAGTTGGGGAACCGTCACGATTTTACGAGGGCGAAGAACTCAAAAAATATTTTTCAGAACGAGGTTTCCAGACCTCCATAGAACGATTGAATTCATACGAGTTCATATTACAGGTTAAAAAAGACCATTCAGAGTAACCAAGTCCTCAAGACCTGACTCTTGGGGATCCACTCTTCGTCTATCAGGACAGCCTTCTTGGTGGTAGCCTCTACAGTGCCGGTCAAGATCCCCTTGGGAAAGCCCTTTTTAGAAGCCAGCCAGTCCTCGACCTCAACTCCTATCTCTTCGCCCTTCCCCACGTCACTTATATCGATCTCGTCGTCTCGGCCCATGGTTTTTCAGATTTTATACTAAAATAAGAACTTTTTGGATGGCTAAATTTTTATACCACTATATATATATCCCCTATGTCCATGACTAAAAAAGCAGAAATAAGTGAGATCGAAAACAAAATTCCCGAGGAAGTTGAGGAGGTTTACGAAGGAAAAGTCACAGCCTTCGGAACAGGAGCTAAAGTAGGAGTACCAAAAAAGCATCTGGGTAAAAAGACTTACATAATCGTTTGTAAAGACTGATAAGTCAATAATGACCCAGGAGTCCTCTTTCCTTTGCGATTTTTTCTAGGTATGTGAATGCAGCAACTCCTACGGCGAGATAAGCTAAAGAGT
Organism: Thermoplasmata archaeon; assembly: GCA_003551065.1. GTDB lineage: Archaea > Thermoplasmatota > Thermoplasmata > Halarchaeoplasmatales > Halarchaeoplasmataceae > Saliniplasma. Next base: position 2,044 of record PULU01000152.1, read on the forward strand.
TCAAAAGCAGTATCGATATATCCATCAAACTAAAATCTAAGAGCGTATAACCTCCTACCAGCATCCGGTTGATCAGAACGTTGCCCCATGAGATAGGTGTAGCATAGATAATCGGATGTTCAGTTATCGTGGGCAATACAAGGAATAATATGAACATGAACTGAAGTATCTGATTACCGGCTTGTACTTTTTTGAAGACCAGCGACAGGCCCCCCATTATGTAACCGATCCCGTAAACAGAAATAAGAGACAGACCTACCAAAACTATCACGCCTGGACCTAGAGTGAGATATTCTCCAGTCACGACCATCATTGCTGTAAGGAAGATCATAAAGAGTACGAATTGGAACAGAAAAGATGAAAGAACACGATAGGCCGATATCCTCCTGAAACTTACCGGAGTTAAGTATAGCTGCTCTAATGTTCCATCCCTAGCTTCCTCTAGAAGACTCCAAGACATCTCACTGTAAGCCATGACAGCGAAGGTCCACATGGCAAAACCTACTATCGTGCCCTTCAGTGTCTCGGTACCTGCTTCGAAAGAAGCCAAACCGAAAAACACCATCATGAAGAGTAAGAATATCCCACCCATACTCATCAGAGTATTTAGGAAATACCTTTTCAGTTCTATGAAATATTTTTTCAATAGTGAGTAAAATATGATGTGATCTCTCATCTCACCGCCCCCTCTCTTCGATTATATTCATGAATATCTCCTCCATATGGGTGTCTAGATTCTTCACCCGATCGAGTTTCGCACCCTCATTTTTTAGGTCATCCACCAAACGATAGAAAGAATCTCTCTCTTTCAAAGCCACCCTCAACCTGGTTTTACCGTTAACATATCTGATATCAGTGACCTGGTGTGAACCTCTGATCTTTTCGAAACGGTGCTTTCCCTCTATGAAGAAATCATACAGGTGAACATCGAAAACACTCTTTAGATTTTCAACCAGATCATCGGCTAAAACTCTTCCATTGTTTATGATGATCACCCTTTCACACACCTCTTCTACAACGTTCATGTCGTGGCTGCTCAGTAATATGGTCTTTCCCTGATCCTCAGCTAATTTCAAAAGATAACGTCTCAGTTCTTTAGAGGTCTTTACATCTAGACCGAGGGTCGGTTCATCTAGGATAAGAAAATCGGTCCCTCGGATAAGAGCACATGCTAGGGCCAATTTCTGCTGCATGCCTCTGGACAGTTTCCTAGCAGGTGTGTTTTCCTTATCTCTCAGATCGAACTGGTCGAGCAGACTGTCTATCTCGGAAACTATTTCATTCTTACTTCTGCCTTGAAGTCCAGCGAAGAATTCAAGGTTCTCCTTTGTGGTCAATCTCCAATAGATGTTCCTGTTTCCCTCTAAAACAGCGCTTGTGTATCTCATGGCTTTTCTGGTTTCGTCCACTGCATCGATACCGAATATCTTTATCCGACCAGATGTAGGTTGGACCAGACCGCAGATGCATTTTATGGTCGTGGTCTTACCTGCACCGTTTGGACCTAAGAACCCCACTACTTCACCTTCATCTACTGAAAAACTCACATCCTCTACAGCCTTTGTAGACTTGCCCCTCCACTGGGGGTAAGTTTTATCTAGATCTTTTACGGATAAAGCCGGTCTGATAAGATCACCTGTCTTATCAAGAATATTGAAGGATTATATATTTTTCATGGCGAACCTTACCCTGCGATAAAATATAATATGAAGAATCCGTTTACGGATATATGTATCGAAGGATAATCGTACCTACAGATGGCTCAGAATTCGCTATGAAAGGGGTAAAAGAAGGATTACTCATGGCAAAATCCCTGGATAGACCTGCAACGGCTATTTTTGTTATAGAAGTCGG
>PULU01000014.1 GCA_003551065.1 Thermoplasmata archaeon
AAAGAATAAAGTTATTTTACAAACGATGGCCACATAATGCTAGTGTTGAAACAGCACAACACTGGCTTGAATCGTTTGTAAGTATGTACCACTTTACGAGGTGATTAAGTTGACATCCTCATATATAGTGCTATCTAAAAGGTGTAAACAGGATGATGAGTACATATGAATCAGGAAACAATGGATGGGTCTCAATCTATACATCGGATCATCATGATATCCTGAATATTATATTAGGATATGAGACCAAGATCACCGTTGATGAGGCAAAATGATAACAGCTAGATTTGAATTAGACATGATACTTAGTATGAAGGGTTAGGTATGGAAAAATGTCTGGGATGTAGTGGAGAAGCTATGGTGATATATTTGGATGGATCCAGCGTCTGTGGAAATTGTGGGCATTTGGATATGAACTATGTCTAAAAATAGTTGATGTCGAGATCTATATCAGGATGAAAGAATAAGGTCCTAACCTGTAACCGTTTCAATCACATTCCCTGATCTCTACTGTTAGATCTAGTTCCATTTCGGGTTCTTCGTCCATTTTTTCCACCGACACAACATGGTATGGATATGTCTGGGCCATTGTTACTCTACATGATTCTCCCGGTCTAGTTTCTATAGCCTTTATGACTAACTTATCTTCTTTCTCTATGATCTCTTCGATCTCGATACTGTATCCACCTGTTGGCCTTACACCTAGAACTACAGCCAAGACAGTGCTCTCTTCGAAATCTATGTCAGTTTCATTTCGGATACCTCTAAAGCTCTCATTATAGTCTTCGGGATCATTTATGAAAAGTATTTCTGTCTCATTCACTCTTCGGACCGGATAAAAACCTGATTCGATAGATTCGAAATCTATAAGGTCCTCTTCTGAGTCTTCTTCAGTTGACAGGATTGGTTCGTTTTCTTCCTTTTCGCCATTGGATAATTGACTAGCATCCTCTTCTGCCCCTTCTTCTTCGGTTGACAGGAATGCTCCAGCGGTGATCAAAACCCCTGCAGAGATGACTGCAGCGATCCCATAGACCCATTTATTATTCACTTTATATACACCTTTTTTGTTCAGTACCAAAAATTACATTAGGGTATATATATACATTAGGTTTATTCTTATACATACCGTTGCCAAAATGTATCAATTTCAACTTTTATGATCAATAATAGTTCCATCACAATTACAGGAAACATCCATAGATATTATAAGATCAGGTTTAGAAATAATGACGCTTTGGAAATTTTTATTAAGTAAATAAATGATAGATACTTGAACTAAGATTGGAGATCAATAGGAGAAAAGATGTCTAATGTTATAGCTTATCCGACGAACTTTGCCATCATCTTCGTAGCAGCTACCTTAGTCGGTTATATAGCACATAGATTGGTGCAGCCTACGATAGTTTCGTATATTTTAACTGGCGTTATCCTAGGACCGGTCGGTCTAAACATAGTCGTTGAAGAAGGATTAGTAGAGATCATGTCCAGTCTCGGCTTAGGATTCCTTCTTTTTCTTCTAGGCATCAAGATGCACTTCGATGAGATCAAAGAAATATTTCGACCGATAGTAAATATAGCTGGGAGTCAGATCCTATTACAGCAGTCCCTAGCTTTTTTAGTGGCGTATCTACTCGGTTTCCCATTATGGCAGGCATTCGTGATAGGATTGTGTACGATATTCGGTGCTACACCGGTCATAGTAAAAGTGCTCACTGATAAAGATGAGATACGGACACTGCCCGGAAGGATAAATGTGGGAGTCTTGATAGGCCAGGATATCTATCTAGTCATCGCTCTAGCACTATTGGGTATAGGTACCTTAGCCGAACCACTAGAAGTTGCTACGACCGTGGTCAAAATACTGATATTGATAGCGGCTATCAGTATTGTTACGATAGTTTCATCCCGTTACGTACTTCCTAAAATTTTTAAAAAGATAGCCGATAATAAAGAGGTTTTTTTCTTATTTACCATAGCATGGGCCTTCCTGTTCATTTATGCTTCTAAACGCCTGGAATTGTCCATAGAAGTTGGTGCTTTCCTTGCAGGCTTAGGTCTTGCCCAATTGCCGTACAGTCGGGAATTGGAAGACCGTATCAAACCCATAACTGATTTTTTCATACTGGTTTTCTTCTCCAGCATAGGATTACGATTAGTGGCTGACGAGCTTTTCTATTACTGGAAGGAAGCTGTCATAGCTTCAATCATCCTTGTATTCGGAAACTTCTTGATAATGTTTTATTTGATTTACAAAGAGGATTTCTCCGTTAAAACATCCTTCATAGGCAGTATCAATATGATACAGGTAAGTGAGTTCTCTTTGGTGGTCGGGGCGTTAGCAGTGGCTCAGGGTTTTATCGAGATAGAAGTACTAGGCTACTTGAGTCTTATGGCTCTTATGACTATGAGTGCTTCTACTTATGTCATAGCCAATAATAATAAGATCTACGAACGTACTAAACATCTGTTTGAAAGATTAGATACTGAAAGAAAGGACGTTGATCTTAAGGAATACAGTGGACATGCAGTGGTTATGGGATACGACGATTTAGCTGAAAAACTTGTACCATTACTGGAAGAACATTTCGAACATGTACTCATCCTTGACAGCAATGCAGAAAAAATAGAAAAATTGGATAGACGAGGCTTAGACAATATCTATGGTGATTTCAGGTATGGTGAGGTAAGGAGGGCTTTGAATCTTAAAGATGCTAGTTTCGTTTTCAGTTCTATCCCGGATATTGATTTAAATTCAATTTTATTAGATAACGTTGGACCTAGTACCAAAGTATTCATCGAATGTGAATGGGAGGAACACTCTGATAGATTACATGAGATGGGTGCGGATCATGTTTTATTGATAAACGAAGTATCTATTTTACAGCTTTTCAAATATGTCGAAGATCACTTGAATGAGATGGATAGAAAAGAAAAAACGATAGACCAGGAGAAAGGAGGTGAAATAAAAGATGGCCGTTGAGTTAGCAGAGCCGGTCATGGACCTAGCTATCTTATTCATAATCATAGGAGGTTTTCTGTTAATCTCCAATAAATTATCGCTGCCTTCCATCCCTATATTCATATTGGCGGGTATAATAGCAGGTTTCTTCATCGAGCAAGAAAATATATTCGAATTGGCCCGCTGGGGTGTTGCGTTCTTAGTGTTTGCATTCGGTGTTTCAGTAGATTTTAAGGAGATCAAAACTGTGTTATGGGAAAGTGAATATGCCGTTAGTATCCAGATATTGATCATAGGGTCATTATGTATCATCATAGGTTTGATGCTGGGTTTTGATAACATCAATGCCCTTTACTTTGCAGCTGCAGTGATCCTCAGTTCTACCATGGTAGGTTTTAAATTGGCAGGACATGCAGGTAAAAGTAGATTGGTCCGTGGCCGGTTATCCGAAACGATACAATTCACGGATGATATCTTAGCTGTGTTTCTGATATTGTTCCTAGGTGCAGTATCTATCAGAGGTCTTTCACCTATACCCATTTTAAGGAACCTGGTCATCGGGATAATCTTGTTGGTCATAGCCATGTTGATCTACAATTATGGCTTTGAATATATAGTAAGTTTAGCCGGTGGTTCAGAAGAGTTATCTCTTATGAGTAGTATTTCATTACTTATAGTATTCCTCTCGATAAGTGAATATTTTGGGATATCCATAGCCGTTGGGGCATTTATAGCTGGATTGGCTGTAAAGATAGAACCGGTTAGTTCTACAGAGCTGCTTAATGGTATAGAATCTATAAAATATTTTTTCTCGGCTATATTTTTTGCTATGCTTGGCGGACTTCTTACTATACCTAGTTTACAAACAGTTCTTATCTCTTTAGTATTGGTGCTTCTTGTGGTATTTAT
>PULU01000036.1 GCA_003551065.1 Thermoplasmata archaeon
ATCCGGTATCCCTAGGTTGCTCAGATATACATGGGCGGTGAAGTCATCTCCACCGTCCTGGATGTACACGTCTTCGATGGCAAGATAGACTTCATTTTCGGGTCCGAACTGCTGGAGAGCATATACCATGCTTCCGGTCATAAGTATAAGAAAGATGATCATTAATAAAAAGAACACTTCAGCTCCACTCATAGCCTCGTTACTATCTTTCATCTTCCCTCCTCCTGATCTTCGACCAGATCAATGCGGTTATCACTATCACTATCAATGCTATAGGCCCTGATATCATAGGTGTAGCTTCGTCTAACCCTTCTTTTTCATCTTCAGGGATACCTTCCGATACATCGTCTTCAGTGACTTGGATATCCTGTCTGCCTTCATAGCTGAATATATCTTCGTCGTAGGTCCTGTAACCTATCGTAAAATTTCCCTGTTTTAATCTTAGATCGAATGTTACTTCTTGTTCCCCATCCCTTTCTATAGGTTCGATATCTTTCTCCCCTTTTTTCAAAAAGATATTTTCATCTTCTCTTTCCTTTTCCATCAAGATCCATTCAAGTGTCAGGTCGCCGCTCTTTTTCTCCCCCTCATTGACTAAAGTCAGATGTACTGTGATATTCGCTTCATCTGTCGTTGTATTTTCAAATTCAAAAAGGGCGTTTTCTGCACGGATCTTCGGTCTTTCGTGGAGTTCCTGATATCTGATAAAAGTATAAACTCCCAGAGAGACCGTGATGATAAGCATGATGATAAAGACAGAGATAAATATCAAAAACAATCTTTCAGAGCTCCTATTGGTACTACTTCTCCAATACTTTTGATCATCCTCACTGCCCTTTTCCTCTACCATCTAAGAAACCGAATGGGATATAGATATAAAAAGTTTTCATCATATAAAATTTATTTCGTTGATGCATGGTTTCTTATATATAACTAACTTATTATATAATTAAGTAGATATACTAACGGATACTTTTTTATAACTATTACTAAAAGGGAGGTGATAAATGGTGAAGAAAGATAAAAAGACAACTAAGAAGAAGTCTCGTAAGAAATGATCTTACATAGGGGAGTTAGACTCCCCATTATATTCATTCTTCCTCCTCCAGACCCATACCCCCTTTAGATCCGATCACATCATCGATTCTCAATATCATATTGGTTGCTTCAACAGCAGATTGAATTACCTGGACCTTGATTTTATAGGGCTCGACTACACCATTTTTCATAGAATCTTGGATACCTCCGGAGTATACGTCCAAACCGTAGTTGACACTTCCTTTTTTATGTTCAGTTATAAGTTCCATAACCAGATCTAAACCATTGAATCCAGCATTACCTGCTATATTTTTTGGTATAACAAGGAGTGCTTTTGAGAACGCTTCGATGGCCATCTGCTCCCGACCTCCAACAGTTCTAGCGTAATCGTTTAATCTGATAGAAAGCTCCACTTCGGTTGCACCTCCTCCAGGAAGGATCGAGTGGTCTTTTACTGCATGGGACAAAACTTTCAAAGCATCTTCGATATCCCTTTCTATCTCATCTAAGATATGGTCTGAACCACCCCTTAATATGATAGTGATCGTTTTCTTTTTGTCAGGATCTTCAACGAAAATCAAGTTGTTTTCAGATACGTATTTTTCCTCGACTGTCTTAACTTTACCCAAAGAATCTGGGGATAGTTCACTGGTAGTAGATACCATCTCGGCTCCTGTGAGATGAGATAATAGTTTCATGTCCCTTTCTTCCACATTCTCCACTGCAAAGATTCCTTTCTTGGCTAATAGTTCCATAGGGAGATCACTGATCTCTTCTTTACAGAACAAAACGTTGACACCTAAAGACTCGATAGTTTTGATTATCTTTTTAATCTTATCCTCTTCTTCTTTTTTGAACTCTTGTATCTTCTTTGGATCTCTGATAGAGATCGAAGCCTTGGCTTCCGGCTTTTTTATTTTAAGAGGTGTACTCAGCAATGCAACCACTGCATTTTCTACAAACATTGGCATGGTATCAACCCCTCTTTCTTTTTTAAGAACGACCCCATCGATAAGAGTAGAATCGTCTACGGATCCTCCGGTGGATTTAACCAGTTTTATATCATCTAGATCTAAATCCATACCCTGTTCATCTTTCTTAGATATCGATAAAACTGATTTGACAGCTATTTCTTCTAAAAGGTCCTTCTCAACTTCTATAGATTTTCCTGTTAAAGAAGTCCTAGCGATGGATCTGAGTTTACTTAGATCCTCGGGATCGAACTCGTGCTTCAATTCACCTAATATCTCTATAGCCTTTTCAGCTGCCATACGATAACCGTGTGTTATCGTCGATGTATGGATCCTACCCAGCATATCTTCGGTATGTTTTAACAGTTCTCCGGCCAGTACAACGGCTGACGTTGTTCCATCACCACACTCTTCATCCAGCGTTTCAGCTACTTCCACCAGCATCTTTGCGGCAGGATGTACTATATCAAGATCTTTTAATATAGTCGCTCCGTCGTTTGTGATCACAACATCACCCGTGCTATCCACCAACATCTTATCCATACCTTTTGGACCTAATGTCGATCTTACAATATCGGATATCGCTTTTGCTGCCGATATATCTTTGTATAAGACATCTTCACCCGTTTCTCTATAGCTCCCTTCTTGGAGTATTATTATAGGTTGACCACTTGAGTACATATTTTCACCCTATCATTATATTGAACCGAAGATGTATTTAACCCTTTTTATTTTTCATAGTAAAATTTAATATGATGATATATAGAATCAAATGACCTTGACCCTGTAATTAAACACGGGAAGTAATATCCGATTTGGAGATAGCTCCCATTGAGCACACACAAAAATTCTAATAACCTCTTATCGAATCTCAAAAACGATAAAGATGGACTTCGATAGAGGACTGGATCGGAAAGGCACATCCTGTGCGAAATGGGACTTCCTCGAAGAATACTTCGGAAGAGACGACGTACTGCCCATGTGGGTAGCGGATTCCGACTGGAAGACCTGTGAACCCGTTATAGAAGCGTTGAAAGAGAGAGTAGAACACGGCGCCTTCGGGTACTCCAAACCCTGTGAAAAACACCATCGAGCAGTCGTAGATTGGATCGAAAGAAGGTACGGCTGGGAGATCGATCCTGAATGGATCGTTTACACTAACAGTATCACTTCGAGTCTCAGCATCGATGTCAGGACCTTCGCTGATCTGGGAGATTCAGTTGTCATCCAACCCCCGGTTTATTTCCCATTTTTCTCACTGATCAAAAACAGTGGATGTCAGGTTCTAGAGAACCAGTTGAAGTATGATGGTGGAAGATACAGCATGGACTTCCAGGACCTTCAACAGAAGTTCTCACCCGATGAAGAAGAAAGGGATAGAACCAGTATGATGATGCTCTGCAATCCACACAATCCCGTAGGTAGGGTTTGGAGTGAAGAAGAATTGAACAGAGTCGCCGAGTTGGCTTTAGAAGAAGACGTCATGGTTGTATCAGATGAGATATTCTCAGATTACATCTACAAAGATGACCACACTCCTTTTTCTTCCATATCAAAAGAGATAGCTGAGAATTCCATGACCTTGATAACCCCGGCTAAGAGCTTCAACATAGCCGGTTTGAAGATGGCTATAGCAATAATCCCGAATCCAAACTATAGAAAAAGATTCGAGTATGCTAGAGAACTTTTAGTAAAACAACCGAATATCTTAGCTCTAACGGCTCTAAGAGCTGCATACGAACACGGGGATAAATGGATGGAC
>PULU01000076.1 GCA_003551065.1 Thermoplasmata archaeon
AAAGATATATTGAGATATATGACGATGCAGAGGACTTAATTGAGGACCTTAAAGATGGTTTCACCAAGGATGAAATGAAAGAGATATTTCAGTCTCTTGAACTAGAGTTCGATACATCTCACAATAAGGACCAGATCTCAAAAAGGATGGCGGATAAGGGGTTCTATGAGCGTGTTAAGGATGAATTAAAAGATGACGAGATAGATATCAAATTATTAGATGATGCAGACGTTGACGAGGTGACCAAGGAAAAGTTGTTCCTGACATTAGAGACTCTACAGAAGATGTTTCTCGAGGAATCAGAACTCATCCAGAGCTTTTGGAAGAACCTTAAAAAGGAAGCCGATAAGAGTATCGGTGAGATTAGGGATGCTTCTAAGAAACACATCGAGGAGATCCAGGAAACATGGGATATAAAGACCGATAAGTTCCAGGAAGACATCGAGGAGCTTGCAGAAGGTGATATCCCCGAAGAAGACCTCGAAGACTTAGAAGAAGGATGGGAGGAACTGGTAATAAAGATCAATACCCGTTTAGAACAGATAAGAGATGAGATCAAAAGAAAGAAAGGAGATATCAAGGAAATAATCTACGAGTATATAGCCGATAGTCAACGTATCATGGAGGACGACGATAAGGATATGAGAGATCTGTATCCTTTGTGGTTCGACATGATCAAAGATGTCCGGGAAGAGCTCGAACAGAGCAGAGAAGCATTAGAAGAAAAGGAAGAAGGTCTACTCAAAACATGGAATGACCTCTCAGATAAAGTCCAGATAGAGGTCATGAAATTGGCAGAAGAACACGAAGAAGAGGCTGGTGAACTCGTTAAGATATGGACCTCGATGGCTGAAGACATCGACAAAAGGATGGAAGAACTGCCAAAGAAATACCGGGATATATACGGAAAATTCTGGAAAGAATTCGGCATGAAGAAAGGGATCCCTGTCAAAGACAGGATTATGAAGATATCCCAAGAGTACTCCGATCTGTTTCAAGATCCACTAAAATCCTTAAAAGAAACATACAGTAAATACTTCGAACCTAAAGAAAAGGACGAGATAGATGAGTTGAAGGAAAGGATAGCAAAGCTTGAAAAGAAGTTGGAGGAAAAAGACTAGCTATATCTATACTGCTGCAAGTTCAAAACACCTCTCATCTTCCCGACTGACAGGGGCATTCCACCTGTTTAATTCAACAAAAAACATATATACACTATATATTATAACGATCCAAGGTGGAAATTATGGAAGAGCAAACATATCAACAAGAACCTCCAGCAGGAGAGCAAGATATGCCACAACAGCAACCTCCACAACAGCAACCATATCAACAACAGCCTTATCAACCTCAACACATGGCTCCACAGGAACCCGGTAAACCGGCTCTACAGAAGATATCTGAGGAATGGCTTCCGATGATCGTTATAATAGGTTTGATCATCATCATGGTAGGAGCTATACTCATTAATGCTGCAAATTACAGTGATGAACCAGACACGATACGTGATGTAACGATCACAGGACGGATCATACGAGACATAGGTGTTTTCTTACTCTCGATGATCACTTTAACTGCAGCGGCTACCAGAGATGATCTAGAAAAATGGCTACGTGTAGCACTGGCAGGTTTCGCATTGGCGCTGATAGTCGTGGGCTATTTCAACATAGGACTCGAATTCGGTATGGGTGCTATGGCTGGAGGACCTTTCTAAAACCCCTTTTCTTTTTTCTTAATTTTCTCTACAAATAACCTTTTAGCTATCTTGAACCCATCCCAAACCCGAAGTTTTGACTCACCTTTACGCCTTTTATAACTGATAGGTATTTCAGAAATCTCTTCCTTGGAGAGTAAAACGTGTAGTCCGGCTTCTATCTCAAAATCTTTACCGGGTATCATACCTTTCACACTCTCTTTCTTGATCCCTCTCAATCCAGTACAAAGATCTGATACCTGGGTACCATAAAGCCAATTCGCTAATCCAGTCAATATCTTGTTGCCGAACTTGTTTGTTCGAGTCATGGCACCTTCTTCGACCCTACCCGATAACCTACTTCCAAGCACCATGGAACTCCCGTTCTCTAACCTTTCTACCATCTGGGGGATTTTATCACATGGGTAGGATCCGTCCCCATCTATCAAAAATACGTAATCACCATCACATTCTATTAATCCTCTTCTGACAGCTGAAGCTTTTCCACCATCTTCTATATACAATTCAACGTCAGTCTCTTTCACCTTACTTTTAGTTCCATCGGATGAACCACCGTCGATCACTAGAACCTCCATCTCGTAGCCCATCTCTTCTAATTCATACTCTGGTAAACTGTTTAGAACCTTCTTGATCCCCTCTACTTCGTCGAGAGTAGGTACGATGAAAGAAACTTTACTCATCGGGTGAACAACTCTAAAATGTTAATTAAACTTTGTCTATTCGAGATAATATTCGATCTCGTGGTTCTCAACATCTGGTCTATATTTTTGAACGATCTCTGTGAACTTTTCTTTCTGAGCAGAAGCTAGTGTTCCGTACAGATCCTGGAATAGTTCCTCGCTCTGCATCTCTTTTACTATCAAACGTTTCTGAGCTTCGATCAATTTTGGTTTCCCACCTTTTTTGCTCTCTTCTTCAAGATATCTCTCGATCTTGCTCAAGACGTCGATGAAAAATCCCATTTTCCGAGGTCTATCTGGACCGATATTTCTTACCAGACCACAGATTTCACAGAATGGATGTGGTGCAAGGGTCATCTTATTCCTGCCGTACAATAAAGCTAACCAGTCACTCTCATTAGATGCGTGTTCACATAGGCTTTCATGGTCCACTTCTTCTTTGTACTCCTCCATCTATAATTCGATTGATAAAACATTATATATACTTTACTAAGTTTATAAGAATTCTACAATATAGAATCATAATGAATAAATAAATCGAGTCATATCCATATATTATGAGTCAATTTAAAAGTTTGTTGAAGAAAGATGAATTTCCGATAACATACGAGATCCCTTCCCCTAGAGGTGGGAACGTCTTAGACTACGTTGATAGGATAAAGCAATACCCTTTCCTTAAATACCTAACTGCCATAAATATTTGTAATAATCCCGTCGGTCTAGTTAGGATAGACCCTGCACCCTACGCATATATTTTGAAAAAACACGTAGATGTAGAAAGTATCGTGCATCTGACATGCAGGGATTCAACACTGAGTGGTCTCCAAAAATGGTTACTTGGGGCACAATGTTTGGATATAAAAAATATATTGGCTATGAGCGGAGATGTTTCGATGGGTGATTATCCAGCTGAAGAACGTGTAGGGCATATCAATTCTCTTGAACTGATAACAGGTATCAAAAATTACCTTAATCAGGGAAAACTCATGCCCGAATTGTCGTCTAAACCATATAGGACAAGGAACAGATATATGAATGAGTTGGAAGAGTTAGAAAAGCCCACAGATTTCAACGTTGGAGGCGTCATAATACCGGCTAGAAACAAAGAATCGGAGTATGCAGTGAAAAAGATAAAAGCTGGGGCCGATTTCTTCCAGACTCAGATATCTTATGATGTGGAAGAGGTGATCGAATTCCTAGAAGAGATCGATAAAAAGGTCGAGTATACTCCGCCTGTTCTAGTTTCAACCACACCGTTAGGATCTCCGTCCCAGATGGATACCCTTATAGGATCTATACCTCAGGTAAATATTCCTGAAGATGTAAAGAGTAGATTTATGCAAACAGATGATTTTGCTAAAGAATCCATA
>PULU01000007.1 GCA_003551065.1 Thermoplasmata archaeon
ATATAACACGATTTGTTATTACGACTTCGATGCCGAGGTAGCTAAGTCTGGCCTAAGGCGGTGGCCTCGAGAGCCATTGGTGCTTTGCACCACAGGAGTTCGAATCTCCTCCTCGGCGCTTTCATCAACTTTTGAGCGAAGCGATAAAGTTTGAAAGCAAGAAGAATCTGTTGATTCTTTGGCGTTTCTAATATTTATTGAGCGTTAGCGAAATAAATTGTAAAGCAAGAAGAAGCTGTTGCTTCTGTTTTTTCCATCTCGTTAGATGAAAAAAACTTGAAGGTAGGAGTACTTTAAGTACTCCCCCATCAACTGATTTCACCGTGCTTCTAATAAAGCTATGGATCTTTCAGTCTTTTCGTTATCTTCAAAGGCGATACCTTTCTTCATGTGTTTATCTTTCACTACCGGCATGTATTTCAGCATATCTTCAGATGTGAGGTCTAGATCAACCACAAAGACAGTATCACCTATGTCTGCTTTCTGGATAGCTCTTGTTACAGCCTTTTCATGATCGATGATTATCTCTGACTCTTTACCTATCGAGATGACTCCATCGTATATGTGTTCAACCATCTCGCCAAGTTTTCGTCCTCTTAACTGAGTGCGATTTTCCGTGATTATTATCTCATCGAACCATTTGGCAGCCTCTCTTCCATATTCTTTAAGGGCATCGTTTCCCCTATCGCCAACACCTGCAAACACTAAGATATTATTTTTCGAATCTAGATGAGTGGAATACTCTCCGAGTCCACGTATAGCATCAGGATTGTGAGCGTAATCGAGTACGACAGGTATAGGACCGAGTTCAATGGTGTTCAATCTTCCTGGACTCATCTCTTCACTGAGCTCAAATGATTTTAATGCTTCAATGATCGATATCAATGATACTCCAGATGAATATGCTGCAGCGATAGCCGCCAACGTATTCTCGACCATCATTTCTGCACCACCGATAAGATAAGGTAAGGCATCCACATCAGATAGATAGACCGGATATCTGTCGATGTATGCAATCAGGGAGTTGTCTTCGTAGAGGAAGGATATCCCTTTTTTCCGGATATGTTCGTCTATGAGATCATTTCTCTCCGTGGAGAATAATACGTTCCTTCCTCTAGATCGTTCCATCAATCTTTCAGCGAAATCGTCGTTGGCATTGATCACTGAGAATCCATCGGAACTGACCGATTCTGTGACTATGGATTTTACCCAAAATATGTCTTCTTTATCTTCGATACCATCACAGCCGATGTGATCTTTTCCGATATTCGTTATGACTCCTACGGAACACTTATCGTACCCAAGCCCTCTTTTTACTATACCACCTCTTGCGGTTTCAAGGACGGCGAAATCAATATCTGGATTTTGCAGAACCATGTTAGCACTCCATGGACCTGTGGTATCTCCCTCTTCTATGAGTTCTCCATTAGCGTATATACCTCCGGTCACAGCAAGACCAGTATCGAATCCTTCACATCTGGCGATCCATTCGATCAGTCTAGCAGTCGTGGTTTTACCGTTGGTACCAGTGATGGCTATCAGAGGTATCCGACCGTTTCCTTCAGGATACATATTTTCGACTATATAATCACCAACAGGTATCGGTTTGCCATCGGACGGGGCGATGTGCATCCTCAATCCAGGACTGGTATTCACCTCTATTATACCCCATCGCATATCATCTGCAGGTAATGTTATGTTTTCTGCGATGATGTCAACGCCCATCAGATCTAGATTAAATAGTTTTGATATCCTCTCAAGTTTCCTTTTTATCGTCGGATGTGTGATGTCTGTATAGTTCTCGGAGATACCACCGGTACTGATATTTCCAACTTCTCTTAGATAGATTATCTCTCCCTCGCTGGGTATATATTCAGGACCGAAACCGTGCCTTTTTAGACACATCAATTCTTCTTCTCCTAGTTCTAACTCGGTCAACACATAAGCATGACCTTCTCCCCGCTCGGGTCTCTGGTTTTCTATCTCTACGAGCTTCCTGATGTTAGATTCACCGTCTCCAACTACATGGGCAGGTATCCTCCGTGCTACTCCTACGACTTTATGGCCGATTATCAAAAACCTGAAATCGTCGCCTTCAAGATACTGTTCGACCAATACATCTGAGGATGTTTCCTTGGTTATCTCATACCCTTCTATTAGCTCTTGTTCGTTCTTTAAATTCACCAATACACCTTCTCCATGATGACCGTCAACGGGTTTAAGAACTACTGGATAACCTATTCTTTCAGCTTCTCTCAAAACTTCTCTTTGAGATCTGCATAATCTACCCCTTGGAACAGGGAATCCATAATTGTAAAGTACGTCTTTACAGATATCCTTTTCCTTACCTAGATCGGAACCTATCACAGCGGTCTCAGATGTTACTGGACCCCATATCATTTTCCTATTTTTTCCCCATCCTAATGAGAAAAGGCTGTAGTCGTTATGGACTCTTTTAAAGGGGATATCTCTCCTTTTGGCAGCTTCCAATATGGATTTTGTACTCGGACCTAGTTTTTCTCGTTGGAAGATATGTTCCGCTTCTCTTAATATTAAATGAACTTCTTTTTTTAATTCTTTTAAATTTGTATGATCATTGATCAACTCATTGAATATATAAACAGCTTCTTGGATAGACAATATTGCTAGGTCTTCGACTTCATATTCCATCACTATATTATATATCGATCCTTCTTTTCTTCTAGATTTTCCGAAGAAGACTTTTGATCCTATGCTGTTCTGAATAGCTATGGCTATGTGCTCGATTATATGAGCAGGATATGTTCCTTCATTGAGTCTTTCTATGAATCCTCCTTTATGACCTTTTGAACAAGTATGTTCTTTGATCTCTGGAAGTAAACGAACTAATTTTTTCGTGAATTCATGATCAGAAGGTGTTTCGGATAGACCCCTTAGATCTAATGTTACCTGTATGACTGGGAACATGGCATGTACATTAGGTCCTCTGAACAGTCTTTTATCTATTATTTCAACGTTTTTTACCTCTTTTTCTGCGATCTCTGCGAGAGCACCCGCACTATGATTTGTTAAACTCATCGTTATCACCTATTTGATTTTGGAAAGATTATATCACCCCTTTAGACGAAATTTTCTTTCCTGTGGTGTATTCCCCGAAATCGATATATCTCAAACTAGTTTTACCACATATTCGAAAGAATACAGTTCTATGAAGTATAACTTGCATATATAGTTATCGTTGAACGATATATGTAATAATCTTACTATATATATTCTAAATATTGTAGGACCAAAATTTTATATCGGTTTCGGATAATGTTTTAATCATATGAGAGGATTGTTCATAGGAAGATTTCAGCCGTTCCATAAAGGACATCTGTCCGTCGTCAAACAGATGGAAAAAGAATGCAGTTCTATAATCATCGGGGTCGGTAGTGCACAAAAAGAAAGAGAACTCCACGATCCTCTTTCCGGTGGTCAGCGGATAGATATAATCAATAGGGTTTTAAAAAATCGATTATCAATCACTTATGATGTATATCCGATCCCAGATATAGAATGTTATCCTGCATGGACACATTATGTAAAGGCTATATTGCCTAATTTCGACCGTGTTTATGCAAATTCCTCGGCAGTCCTAGATCTTTTCAAGGAGATAAGAGTAGAGACTGTTGAGGTCGAAGAGATAAATCGTAAAGAATATTCAGGCACCGAGATAAGAAGAAGGATAGCAGAAGGAAAAAATTGGAAGCACCTAGTTCCTGAAGAAGTAG
>PULU01000037.1 GCA_003551065.1 Thermoplasmata archaeon
AAAAAAATAAAAGGTTTTGGAAAGAAGAGGACTTACTCCTCATCTTTTTTATTTGGCTTTTTCTTTACCTTCTTTTTGACGACCTTCTTGGGTTTCTTTTTGACGACCTTCTTGGGTTTCTTAGTTACTTCCTGTTTCTCTTCGGGTTCCTCTTCGGGTTCCTCGAGTTCTTCTTCAAAAATGTCTTCGTCCTCACCTTCGTCAGTATCGATATCTAAACCTAACATTTCGTCAGTGCCTGAAAGGTCTATGTCCAGTTCTTCTTCGTCTTCCTCATCTTCGCCTAGAGAAATCAAGGTACTGCCACACTTCTGACATATGGCATCATCTACGCTATTTAGCGCACCACATTCTGGACATTCTATACCGCCTTCCTTTCTTCTAGCTTCTTCTCTCTCAAGCCATTCATCGAAGGTTATGTACGAAGGTTGCTCCTGCCACCATTCCATGAACTCTTCGTCGGTGAAATCTTGTCCGAGTTCAGCTTTAGCTTTAGTTCTCTGCTTTTCAACGTACCTTTCATATTGGTTTTTCATTGTTTCCTCGTAATCCTGAACTTCTTTACCTGTCTTTATAAATGTAGAACCACAGTTTGGACATTCGTCAGAAGTATATGGGATCCAATCGCCGCACTCACTACACTTGACAGTTTCCGTTTCGAATTCTACACCACACTCTGGACACTCTTGGACATCAGCTGGTATCGTCGTACCACAATTTCCACATTCGACCCATTCTGCTGGACCTTGTATCTTTATATAGGCAAATATCCCACCAACACTGCCTGCAGCGATGGCACCTATGACCGCTATGATCATCCACAATGGAATACCTGTATCTACAGGTTCACCTACTTCGACTCTCTCGTCAGGGAAATCTACCCTTTCTGCACCAGGGTAATCTGCTTCCAAGCTTAGTGAATATGTACCTTCATCAGCAGGTTCTGGTATCGCCATTATAAATTCACCATCATCATCTGTTTCGTCCGATGTACCCATTATGGCATCTATACCATCCCCATCTACTAAGTAAGCGTTCACTTCTATACCTGGTATGGGTGTACCATCGGGTGTATCATCATCACGGATCAGGGTCCCTTCAACTATCTTATCTTCTCCAGCACCAGGGTCACGTAGTACTACATCTATGAACTCGAGGACCATCTCTTGGATATTGATTGTCCGGCTCATATATAGAGATAAATCCTCTTCCGAGGAGTTATACCAAACCTCTATCTCATGTTCCCCACTTTCTTGAACTAACCAATCCTGAGAATAATTCAATGTTGCTCCGCTTTCCACATCGATATTCTCCGAAACAAATTCTGACCCTGAAATCAGTATAGTCACCGTACCGTTTACCAGGTCTGTACCGCCGGTATTACCCAATTCTGCATTGATGGTTATATCATCGAATTCAACGATTTCGTCGTCTTCTAACGGTGTTCCGTCACGCCAAAGGATTATATCCGAATCAAATTCCAAGATAGGTAATGAATTGATAGTGAATGTTCGTACGGCCACGTTGTTATCAAGATTCGGATCGGGTAAAGGTTCTACATCATCATCGATCTCTACACGTATGTCAACTTCCTCGCTGGGCTGAGTTTCATCCACCATATCTGTAGTCCATGTTATATCTGCAGTGACATGATCTTCTGTCGGAACCGATTCTAATGTAACGACTCCTATCGATCGTTCTTCATCGTCTTCAAATATAGCAAAGAACTCTACATCCACTCCGAAGGCTTCTGTTTCTCCGATGTTTTCTATATCCGCAAATATACTTATTTCGTCACCTAATCTAATTTCATCGACATCTGTATATATGTCATCTTCACCGATACTAAGATCCGGTATGGCTAAGTCTTCAAAGTGCATATCTAAATCGATTATGTATTCTTGGGTGTTGTAATGTGGCAGTGTATCGGTGAAAGGTTGAACTTCAAATACCTCGTCCGTACCTTCTGGCACATACTCAGCACTCAAGCGATAATTATTGTTGAGGACAGTTTCTCTACTGGTGATGATATCCGTCAGTACCTTTAGATGTGCAACACCATCACGATCTGTTGTTTCAGTAACAGTATAATCCGTATCTAGATTCTCAGCAGTGATTTCAGCCCCATGAAGTGGTAATCTTGTTTTACTTGAAGCGGTGGCTCTCAACCATCTATACAATTCTATCTCCGAGTCTCCTGTAGCCTCTATAGCTCCTGTCTCCACCCATGTCAAACTGCCAGTGGTATCATGGAAATCGACAAGGTCTGCTTCAAAAGTACAATTGGTAAGATCGACATGAGAAGGACTCAATATCACATCCTGAGAAGTGAAATCGCTCTCTTTTCCCTCAAAGGAAGCATTATCCGTAACTTCCATAGAACCTTGGAATACAGTATGATCTATTCGAACATGTGATCGATGGCTAGCCATCAGGTTTGCATTAGTTGAGAAGAAACTATCATCCGTCAAATGTAGTTCAGAATCATCTTCGAGGTCGATATCGAACTGGTGATCAGAACGTATCTCACCGTATTCTATCTCAAGAACCCCTTGGTCTCTCAACATCACACCATACCTATTATCACTATCCATTACTAGGTTGAAAACAGCTCTCGGATTGTCACCTGTTATCGTCAGCCTTCCTTCACCCTGTACAACGATAAAACCACTCCTGGTATAGGATCCGATCTCTCTTTCATCCTCAAAATCGTCTCCACCTACGATAAGATCGTTTCCGTAATCTTCACTGAAGATAGGCTTGACCACCATAGCATGATTATCTTCGTCGATATACTCATCATCTTCTTCATAATACGCTATGACGTGTATCTCTCGATTACCTCTTGTGTCAGGTGTCCACTCGACCTCTACTTCTTCCTCAGAACCTGCTTCTATCATAATACTCGTTTCATCGATAAGATTGTCTTCTTCTGGAATTCCATCATAGAATCTAACAGTTGTATACTCATCAGTTCCACCAAGGTTACGGACCGTAGAATTGATTTCAAGGGGTTCATCTACCTGAGAAAGTTCGGTAGAGAAATAGATCTCTTCCTCTGGAACTACAAGGTGAGCAGGTTTTTGTATTTCGATATCTATAGATTCTCGTATGGAAGATTCATCTTCTGGTTCGATAAGTAATGTTATAGTCCTATCCTCGCTGAGATCATCTGTAAGCATCTCAGCGATCCAAGTGGCGGAAACGGGATGAGTTTGGTCCTCTTCAAGTCCACCTATGACCGTATCGGAAAAGATGAGTTCCTCATCCTCGGTACCTTCATCTACATATAAGAAAATATCCAAACTTGAAGAAGTTGTTTCCCCAGTATTGATTATCTGTGCTTCGATATCCACTTCATCGCCGTCATATACTTCGGTTGGTTCGGCTGTCAAGTATTCTATTTCGATATCTGGTGGACTCAAGATGGTGAAATTTCTACTATCCGATACACTTATATCGTGTAGATCATCCACGAATTCGACCAGCACTTCAACTTCATACACACCGGGTTCTAGATCATCTTCATAATCCCATAGTATCTCACCAGTTGACTCTTCTTCCCCCGCTGGAACATCCATCTCCATATCATGGATGGTTCCTGAGAGTGTTTCATTGGAATATGAGATGGTGACATCTACACCTTCGGCATCAGTTCCTCCATCATTGCTGATTATAGATTCAACAGATAGATCCTCGCCAAATGTTATCGTTTCATCAGGATGTCCTATTATATCTT
>PULU01000057.1 GCA_003551065.1 Thermoplasmata archaeon
ACGTTGAAGAATATCCTATCGAGGGAGCTACCGTCACTGTGAACGACATGGAAGAAACAACGGACCAATACGGGGAAGCACTGTTCGAAGAGTTAGAAGCAGGTATGTATGATTATACTGTAGCTAAAGACGGTTACGAAACAGTGGAAGATCAAGTAGAGATAGTCGATGAAGATGTTACTGTTGAGGTTACCCTAGGAATCGAGATAATAACTATACCGAGTGACGGTGATATCATCAATGGCTGGAACGTTGAGATCAAAGCTATGCTACCAGAAAATCAACCACCGATAGATGATGCCTATCTAGAATTTGATAAGTATGGAAAACCGGTATATGCAACCGAGATCGATGATCGAAATGTGACTTTCTCACTACTTCACGTCATGAATGAAGGAGAATATACTGCAATAATAGATATAGAGACCAATCCTACTTATGTTGTCACGATTACATTCGAGGTGGATAACACACCTCCTCTTTTAGAGATAACCGATATAGTAAATGAGATTGCTGAGGAAGATTACTATCTTGAAGGAGAGACCGAGCCAGATGCTAACGTATGGATAAATCAGGAAAAGATAGAGGTAGATGAATATGGATTCTTCGAATATGATACCAAACTAGATGAAGGAGAGACCTTATTCAATGTAGTCGCTGAGGACATTGCAGGAAATACAGTGGAAAAAGAATTCACTGGCATTTATCTGCCCCAGATAGCAACTATGCAAGATGAGATTGAAATACTGGGTACGAATATTCAAGAAAAGGAAGTAGAAATCCAGACACTATTCGATTTGATAGACGAGTTGGAGATAGATATTGAAGACTTAGAGGCTACTTTTAACTTCAAAATAGAAGCATTAGAAACTTCTCTAAATGAAAACATCACCTCTTTGGATCAAGCTATATATGAGAATAAAGGAGATATCGAAGCAGTTGAAGGATACATAATAGATTTGCAAGATAATATCGATGAATTAAGCCATGATCTTGAAATGATAAGTGCAGAGATAAAGACGATAAGAGATGAAATAGAATACTTTGAAGACCGTATCGATGATCTTGAGAAAGATATCAACGAAAAAATAGATGCTATAAATAATAAAGTCGACCAAAATTATATAGATGAAGAGATAGAAAAACTGATGCTGGATCTTGAAGACAGGATTGATCAGTTACAAAACCAAATTGATAAAGAGATCAAAACAGAACTAGATTATATCATAAATAACAGGATAAATGAATTGGAAACAACTTTGGCAGAGATAGTCGAGGAAGAACAAGAGGAAGATGAGGATGATATCGATGCTGCTTCGGTATCGATGATGATTGGCATAATATTCATTGTCGTACTAGTGATACTTATCGCCTTTTCAGCATTGGTCATGAAAAAGAAAGAAAAAACTCAAGAAGATACCAGTAACTTAAAAGTACTTAAGGCAAAAAGTAGTGAACAGGAATAAACACGTTCCTAAAATAAAAACCTCTTATCTTTTTATCTTTTTTTATAATCAACAATCAAAGTACGTAAGATTAAAAAAGATAGATAATTTATGTGATCTTGGTATTCAACAGCATAAAAGCATTTTTAATTATGAATATTTTACTATAATTATGATGAAACGGCAAATTTGCTAATAGCTTTTTTATTAATGTATATCATGTTATATTTCAGTCTAGCAAAATCGCTAGACTATAAGAAAAACAGAGGGAAGAATAATGAAAAAGAAAATAGTAGAAGTATCGGTTTTAGTGATGACAGCGATACTAGTAATAGGCACTGCTGGGATGGGGATGGCATTCCTCGGAACAGCTGAAGATTTTCAAGGAGACGAAGTGATACTAGTTGAAGCAGATGAAGCCGATGTACAGAGATATGGTGATGTGATAGTAGATTACGGGAGAAACGTTTTGATGAGAACAAACAAAGATGGTATTGAAGTACTAGAAAAACAATATAACATAGATTATCTAGAGCACCGAAGTCAGCTGAATGTAAAGGGCCATATATTTGATACAAGAGAAGACCTGAACTTCCAGATCGAAAGTCTAGAAGAAGGGTCTGAAGGTATCCATATAGTTGATATGATCGGTCCTGTGCATCCAGAGTGGCGTAGAAGATTGGAAGAAGCAGGAGCTGAAGTACTGAACTATCAGCGTCACTATGCATACGAAGTAATGATGACCCCAGAGATAGCAGAAAAGGTAGAGAACTTTGAATTCGTCGAGTGGGTAGGAGTTTACCAACCCGAATTCAAGCTGAACGAAAATATAGATGAAGCACTTGAATCAGGTAAATCGTTCGAAGTTCTATTGAGACCAGGATTCGATAGATCGAGTTTGAGAATGATAAACAGAGATGTTGATGTGGTCAGAGAAGTAGACATGAGAGATAGGGGATACAAAATGATAGTCGACGCCGATTCGATATTCGAATTGGAAGATCTAGCTATGATGAACGACGTGTATTACATCTCACCCTATTTTGAACCACAGCTGCACGGCGAAACTGAAGCGCAGTTGACCGGCGGAGGTCTTTGGTTCATGGACGATGAGCACGATGATCCTGACATACCATATAGAAAACATGGTGACTTTGGAAGCTACATGAACCAGATAGTATATTCAGGTGAAGGCGTGATAACTGCGGTCGCAGATACAGGTATAGGTGACGGAACTGTCGGGGATTCTGGCCACTCAGATTTCACAGGTAGAGTGATTGGTGGTTGGAGTTTTGACGATTTTGATCCAGATTACTGGGGAGATGGTCATTACCACGGAACTTCTGTTTCAGGTTTGATTGCAGGAGATACACATCTAGGAACTGGAGAAACGATGAGTTTTGCAGATTACTACATGGGACAAGCCCAGGGTTACCTATCAGAGCTATGGGCTCTGAAGATATTCGACGACAATGCATTTTTCATAGGACCAGATGACTACTTTGAGATTCTAGAAGAAGCGGCGCAGCGTTCAGATGCCTATGTCCACAGCAATTCTTGGGGCGGACCACCAGGTGGTGGAGCATATGGAGACCTTGACAGCGCCTACGACGAAGCTGTGAGGGACGCTGATAGAGATACTGATGAGAACCACCCGATGGCTATAAGTAACTCAGCAGGTAACGCTGGCCCAGGAGATAATACGATCGGTAGTCCAGGGGCAGCAAAAAATGTTATCACAGTTGGAGGAAATACACCTTATAACCCAGATACGGGATTCTCTAATCCAGAAAACATGTATTTCTTAAGTTCCCGTGGATGGACCAATGATAATAGAGTCAAACCCGATGTGATAGCTCCGGCTACAGGTGTTTATTCACAGGATACACCACAACTTGTTCCTGATGGATATCGTTCAGTGTCAGGAACTTCTTTTAGCGAACCCATCATAAACGCAGCGATGACTATAATAATTGAATGGTATGAGGAGCATCATGGAGAAACACCTAGTCCAGCGATGATCAGGAATCTGATCATAAATACCGCTCGACAGTTAGATCCTGATGAGGGAGACACAAGAGGTTACCGTCCGAACCAGGATGAAGGTTGGGGAGTTCCAGATGTTTCTAGATTGCACTATCCGTTAGATGATCCTGTAGGCTATGTTTTAGAGGATCAGGAGATACTCATGGAAACAGGGGATGAAGTAGAATACGATGTTGCTTATATGGAAGACGACGAACCACTCAAGATAACTCTCACTTGGACAGATAAATATGCACTACCTGGAGACGATCCAACACTGAAAAACAACTTGGATCTTGAAGTCGAAACACCTACTGGTGAGATCATCAGAGGCAATGCATTCGATCTTTCAGGAGACGGTATGAGCGACGACGGATACACATATCCTGATGCTGAAGTTATGGCTGACTTCGATTATAGCGGTGACGGCTGGGATGATGTAAACAATGTAAATAACGTATTCATACATCCTGACGAACTTGAAGAGGGCATATATACGATACGTGTTATAGGAACAAACGTTCCTGAAGATGCAAATTTCGACGGTGACGCAAATCAGGATTTCGCATTGAGTGTTTACAATGCTGCTGAAGATCCTGCTATAGATCTTGAAAGACCCGTTGGAGGAGAGTTCTGGCAGACCAATGCTGAAGAAGAGATCTTATGGAGTACTACCGAGGGTGCAGGAGCGATCGAAGAGATAGACCTTGAATATACCCTTGATGGAGGCGATACTTGGGAATATATAGTAGAAGGATATGATGATACTGGAGAATATCTATGGACAGTACCTGACGAAACAACCACTGAAGCGATGATAAGAGCTACAGTATATGATGAATTCGAAGGTTTTGGTCAGGACACAAGCGGTTTATTCACAATAACGGATGTTGCCCCCCCTGAAGTTGACCTGATAGTTCCCGACGGAGGAGAAGTTTGGAATGCTGGTGATGAGGAAGAGATAGTATGGCAAAGTACAGAGGGAGACGAACCAATAGTGAGTGTTGATCTTGAATACAGTACTGATGGTGGAAATAGTTGGGAATACATAGTTGAAGATATTGATGACACAGGAAGCTATATTTGGGAGATTCCTGATGAGACAAGTTCCATGTCATTGGTAAGAGTATGGGTCCATTGTGAAGGAGAGACTTCTGCTTTCGATACGAGTACTGAATATTTCGATTTGGTCGGTATACCACCTCAGCCACCAAGGAATTTGGACGTTGAGTACTGGAGTTTGGAAGAAAATATATTCTTCTACGACGATGTTTCAGAGGACAAAGGTTATGAAACATGGGTATCCCACGATCAAGCGAGTGAATGGGGTATAAGAGACCACGGTTCAACAGTCGGAGACCAATCCTGGGACTGGGGAGACGGTCAATTCAACAAAGTAGGTGATTTTGGTATGGAGAGTCGGTTGTATTCTCCAGAGATCGAGATCCCCGAAGATGCGGAGAATGTGGAACTTACCTTTGATCACTGGAGAGATTTCGGTGATGCCGCTATGTTTGACGGTGGTAACTTGAGGATAGCACCTGTAGGTGAATCCTTTGAGATCATAGAACCAGAAGAAGGTTACGATGGAATAATAAGTGATTTCTGGGGCAACCCGCTCGGCGGAGAACCGGCATGGGGTGGAATCCACGACTGGGAAGTAGCTACATTCGACTTGTCTGATTATACAGGTGAAACCATCCAACTTAGATGGAACGCAGGAACAGAAGCTTGGGTAGGCCTTGAAGGTGAAGGCTGGAGAATCGATAACATAGAGATCTTAGAAGAGACTCCGACTGGAACTGATCATAACCGTCTAACATGGGACGCAGCTCCAGGAGACAGAGCAGAAGGAACTTCAAGCAGCAACGGTAACATCGATGCTAGTTTTGAAGCTCAAAGAACTAAGCCTGAAGCTAGAGAGGGTATGTCCCCCGAAAGTATGCCCGCCTCTATGGTTCAGGGAATGAACAGACATAATCCAAATGCGGCACAAGCCTACTTAGAAGATCAAGAGTATTGGCACTGGCAATATCTCAGTGAATGGCGATTTACTCCTGATAATGCTATAGGTCTCACAGCTCCAGGAGATTGGTACGGAGCGATAACGATGGATCTTTCAGATTATGCGGGACAATACATCACGGAGATAGCATACCACGATTATGAGGAAGCAGGAGATTGGGCATACGGTCTAATAGGAATAGATGATGACGGCGCCCCGGCTGATCCGTGGTTGGCTGAAACGGAAATGTATGAACCAGAAGGAGCAGGCTGGGTAGAACTAGAACTTGAAAATCCGGTATTGATCGAAGAAGGCGAAATATACTGGATAGCGATGTACTTAGATGACTACGGCGATGGAAATTTCCCATTCGCAGTCGATGATGCTTTCCCAGATGAAACTCAATGGATCAATCTAGGTAATCCTCACATCCCAGGAAATTGGGACGACTTAGAAGCTCTATTACCGACAGCTGGTGGATGGGCAATCGAGACAAAGGTTATGCCTATGGACGTGTATTTCGATGTCGAGATAATTGATTATGATGAGCAAGTCCAGCCTGGAGAAACTGTTGAAGTTGAATATACGGTTGTGAATCTAGGAGAAGAGCAGGGAACTCAGGATATTAGTTTCTACGTTGAGGATGAATTCGAAGATGTCGAACCAGAAATAACTCTAGGTCCAGGAGATGTATTTGAAGGTGAATTCTCTTGGGAGACCGACGAAGACGATAAATACATGTATCACAAGCTCACCGTGTCCAGTGAGGATACCTCAGATACGGTAGAGGTCCTGGTCGGAGATGAGCCAAAAGAAGTGTCTCATTACAACATTTACAGGGCGGTATCAGAAGACGGTCCATGGGATGAAGAAACATTCATAGCTGAAGTCGAAGCAGACGGTTCTGATAGTTACGAGTATATAGACGAAGGAAAAGGTGAAGCGGATCCTACAGCTTGGTGGTATGTTGTTAGATCGGTTTCAACAGAAGGAGTTGAAGAGAAGAACACGGATGCGGTACAAGAACCTGTACCAGAACCGGGTGCATACGAATTGATGGGTTATTACATGGAAAGCTACGACGGCGAGGCAAAATTCTACGATGGAGAAGAATACAGTGGAAATATTACTGTAGTAGATCACGCAATACCAGACAATATGGCCGTGAACTACGGCTTTGGCGGCGATTGGATAGATCCATACGGTACTTTCGCTTGGGATGCGACATACCATCCGGGTGGATGGAGTATGAGTCAGCCCTATCAAGGCAACGATGTCTATTTCATCAATGAGATCCCACAAGAGGAAGTTGAAGGAGACGCAGGATACGTCTGGACAGCAGTGAGAAAGGTAGAAGGTCATTTTGTAGCCTATCCTCAAGCATCGATGGTAGGTCAATACGAGCCGTTACCGACACCACAAGAGAGTGAAGTTGGAGCAGAACATGTGGTTATAGAAGTTGAATCGCCTGCATACACTGATTGGGACGGCGTAGAAGAAGAATCACCAAGTATGGGTACGTATGACGAGTTCGTCAGCTACTCCGTATTTATAAAAGGTGGAGATTATCATGAATGGACACACTTAGGAAACACAGAAAGTATACCCGAAGAGGAGTATCATGGCGAATACGACGATCCTATAAGGCCGTATGAGGACGATATCGATCCGGAAACAGTAACGACAGGAATGAACAGATTCGATACCTCCGAGGTGACAGACCTATTACCAGACGAGACATACGAGTTCAAAGTCAGGATGAACACAGGAGAAGGTTTACACGGTGGATATGCAGGAGGATTCGATGATGCTTACACTACCTACAGCTCAGGAGAGGCTATAGAGATAACTACAGAGAAACCTGATGCGCCGATATGGTTGAGGATTGAAAAACACGGGAATCCAGGAGATTTGCATCTCGAATGGCAGGATGTTGGGGCAGATGCCTACAATGTCTATTACAGCCATAATCAATACAAAGATCTTGATGATTCTTGGACAA
Organism: Thermoplasmata archaeon; assembly: GCA_003551065.1. Taxonomy (GTDB): domain Archaea; phylum Thermoplasmatota; class Thermoplasmata; order Halarchaeoplasmatales; family Halarchaeoplasmataceae; genus Saliniplasma. The sequence goes on from PULU01000057.1 coordinate 7,478, forward strand.
AGATTACCACAGTATATGATAACGAATATACACATACGGGCTCATTAGGAGGAAACAATTTCTACTTTGTTAGAGCTGTCTATCGAGGAGTAGAGAGTACCAATTCAATCATGGCCTTCTGTGTAGAGAGACACTTTGATGATGAACGACCGAGACATTACATCTCAGTCCCAATGGGATTCGAAGATAGGACGGGAGACGGCCGCTTGAGAGCAAGCGATCTAGTCATGGACATAGAAGGAGATCTTGAGACCAGTGAATACATTTCTGATGTGGTCAAGTGGGATCATGTAGAAAGAGGTCATACTGAAAAATTCTATTACGATTATGTTGCAGGAGAATGGGTTAACGACTTCGATATAGAACCTGGTGATGGTATCGGATTATACGTTGAAAACGAATTCACATGGCACATCGCTGGTACGGATACCGAACATGATATACACTATGAAGCCTCCTCGTCACGACATTATACTTCAATACCATATACCATGAAAGATTACACCGAAAGTGGAAACCTGATGGCCAGCGATATAGTCGAAGCTATCGAGGGCGATCAAGAGACAAGCGAATACATATTCGATGTAGTCAAATGGGATTACATGGAAAGAGGATACTCAGAGAGGTATTACTATGATCAGTTGAGCGGTGAATGGAGTAATGACTTCGAAATCAAAGCAGGAGATGGAATAGGACTCGGTGTCCATAATGCCTTTACGTGGAGTCCAGAGTTGATAATTCCAGATACAAGAGAACACCATGAATTGATAATTGAAGCAGCACCTGAAGAAGGTGGAACAACATATCCTGAGCCTGGAGTTTATACGATTCTGACTGGCACAAGACTCACTTTAGAGGCTTTCCCAGAAGATGGTTGGGTATTTGCTAATTGGACTGGAGATTATGAGAGCTATGAAGAAGTTATAGAACTACAGATATACGACGACATGGTATTGACTGCCAACTTCCTAGAATTGTTCGATCTGACGATAGAAGTCGATCCGGAAGAAGGCGGAACCACTGTACCTGAACCGGGAACTTACACCTTCGTAGATGGAACAGAAGTCACGATAAGCGCATTGCCAGAACTTGGTTGGGAGTTCAGCCATTGGACTGGAGACGTACCTGAAGATGATTTGATGTACGGTGATGTAGGTTATGCCTTCGATGTGTTCCCAGGTGACGATTCACTATGGTTCCCATTAGATAATCCAGGAGATCTGAACTACATCGCACCAAATCAGGCAATGGACTTCATAGCTGGAGCAACATGGTATGATGATACATGGTATGGATCTGAATTCAATGGAGGTCTTTGGACCATCGATGAAGAAACTGGAGACATGGAATTCATAGGTAACACACCAGCATTCAACGGTCTTGCCTATGATGATTACACTGATACGATGTATGGCGCAACTGGTGATCAATTGTATACAGTCGACCCTTATGATGCATCTACTGAACTCGTTGGCGGCTTTGGAGTGCCTTACAGTGTCATAGGCATCGCGTCAGATGGAGAGGGAAACCTTTATGGAAACACAGTCGATTTCACTGCTGATTCTCAGCTTTACTCTATAGACCCTGATACAGGCGAAGCCACTCTGATCGGTGACACCGGTCTGCAGCTGTTGTTTGCCCAGGATATGGCATTCGATAAAGAAGCGGGTATACTTTACCAAGCTGCCTACTTCGGCGACGCTACAATGTCTGGTCTTTACGAACTATGTATCGATACAGCAGAACCAACACACATAGGAGACTTCCCCGCTGATGAAGAGATAGCTGGGTTCACGATCCCATACGATATCGTAGGGGATGAGATCATCATAGTGATGGATAGTGATAAGCATATAACAGCTCATTTCGAAGAGCTTGATGCGTTCTTTGAGGTAGAAATAACCGATCACGATGAACTAGTTCTTGAGGAAGACGAGGTTGAAGTCGAATACGAGGTAACGAATACAGATGCTTTCGAAGATACTCAGGACATAGAGTTCAGCGTGTACGATGAGAACGATGAAGTAGTATACTACGATGTTTACGAAGACCTTTATCTAGGCCCTGGTGATACTCACATGGGCACATTCGTCTGGCAGACTGAAGAAGGTGATGCAGGAGAATACATGCTAGAAGTGGCAAGCATCGAAGACTATGATACCGTATGGACGACGGTGGTGGATGAAGAGTTCGAACTCACGATAAATGTTGAACCGGATGAAGGTGGAACCACGGATCCAGAACCTGGTACATATACGTTCCTTGATGGAGAAGAGGTCACAGTGGAAGCTATATCCGAACTTGGTTGGAAATTCAGCCACTGGTCAGGAGATATTCATGGCACCACAGGACACGAACTTATGGATGAACATATAGGTTATGCATTCGATGTGTTCCCAGGTGACGATTCACTATGGTTCCCATTAGATGATCCAGGAGATCTGAACTACATCGCACCAAATCAGGCAATGGACTTCATAGCTGGAGCAACATGGTATGATGATACATGGTATGGAGTTGAATTCAATGGAGGTCTTTGGACCATCGATGAAGAAACTGGAGACATGGAATTCATAGGGAACACACCAGCATTCAACGGTCTTGCCTATGATGATTCCACTGATACGATGTATGGCGCAACTGGTGATCAATTGTTTACAGTCGATCCTTATGATGCATCTACTGAACTCGTTGGCGGATTTGGAGCACCGTACACTGTCATAGGCATCGCATCTGATGGAGAGGGAAACCTTTATGGAAACACAGTCGATTTCACTGCTGATTCTGAGCTTTACTCTATAGATACTGATACAGGCGAAGCCACTCTGATCGGTGACACCGGTCTGCAGCTGTTGTTTGCCCAGGATATGGCATTCGATAAAGGAGCGGGCATACTTTACCAAGCTGCCTACTTCGGCGACGCTACGATGTCTGGTCTATACGAACTATGTATCGATACAGCAGAACCAACACACATAGGAGACTTCCCAGCTGATGAAGAGATAGCTGGATTCGCGATCCCTTCCATACCTGTAGATGAAGAGATGCCTGTGATGACTTTAGTAATGGACCAAGATAGAGAGATCACTGCTCACTTTGAAGAGGATACTGCCTTATTTGAGGTCGAGATAGTCGATCACGACGAATTGGTCGCTGAAGGTAACGAGGTAACAGTTGAGTACGAGATAACCAATACTGATGCTTTCGAAGATACACAAGATATAGAGTACATGGTGTACTTTGAAATTGACGGTACGATCTATGTGATCGAATGGGAGAAAGAAGAGTTGACTTTAGAAGCAAACGAGGTATATGAAGGCGAGTTCATATGGCAGACAGAAGAAGGAGATTCAGAATTAGCTCCAGACGGAGAATATACTATAAAGATCGAAAGTGAAGAGGACTATGATACAGCTTGGGTTACAGTCGTAGAACATGAATACGATCTGACCATAAATGTTGACCCAGAAGAAGGCGGTACAACAATTCCAGAACCAGGAACTCACACTTATCCCGAAACCAAAGTAGTGAACATAGAGCCAATTCCAGAGGACGGTTGGGAATTCAGCCACTGGTCTGGAGATGTTCCTGAGTTGGAATCCGGAAACGTAGATGTTGCAGTTTTAGACACTGGTCCAGAACCATGGCATGACGGAGAAGTTTTCGTAGATATACTCGAAGAGAAACTAGGTACAGGATACAATATAGTTCTAGAAACGGATTGGGATGATTTCATGGATAACATTGAGGATTACGATACCATCGTTGTGCAGCGTATAAGTGGAACCGCTTTTGCACCAGATCCTGTTAGAGCGAATGCCTTCTTTGATGCAGTCACCGAAGAGCAAGGTCTAATTGTGATGGATTCCTGGGGCGGTGGTTCTGGTTACGCCGACGGAGTCATCTGCATGGAAGAAGCAACTGGTGATCCTATCAACCCACATGGAAGCATAGGCCTTGGTCATCCAGTCGATGTGGAAATAACCCAAGACCATGCTATTTTTGATGGTGTTGGAAGCGTAGGAGATGTGGTGAACTTATATGACGCAGATCGGGCATTCTGGTTCGATGGTTTTGTTGATGAGGACTACGAGATAGTAGGCGATGTTTCAGTTGATGGTATCATCGAAGGTCATGGATTTGCCGTAAATGAAGGAAGGAACGAAATAGTGCTCTCTACGATGGGACAGACTTCCGAAACCTGGGCTACCAAAGATTATACAGAAGAAGCGAAAACTCTGCTAGCGAATGCGGTTGAATTCGTTTCCGATACAGACACGTTAACACTAGTGATGGATTCAGACATTGAAGTAACCGCACACTTCATAGAAAAAACGGCCTTCTTTGAGACCACGATAACGGATCACGATGAACTAGTAGAAGAAGGAGATGAAGTAAACGTCGAATACGAGATAACCAACATCGATGATTTCGAAGAAACTCAGGATATAGACTTCACCGTTTACGACGAGGACGACGAAGTAGTCTACTCCGATGTATATGAAGACTTGACTCTCGAACCTAATGAGGTATACACGGGAACATTCGTCTGGCAAACGGGATCATGTTATAAAGGAGAATACATGCTGGAAGTGGCGTCTTATAACGACTATGATACCGCGTGGACGACTGTAGTCGAACAGATTTATGAGTTGACTATAAATGTTGAACCAGAAGAAGGTGGAACCACGTATCCTGAACCAGGAACACACGTTTATGTAGAAGATGCTGAAGTGACCGTAGAAGCTATACCAGAGGATTATTGGGAGTTCGTAGAATGGACGGGAGATTTTGAAAGCGATGATGAAACGATAACAATAGTTATGGACGATGATTACGAGATAACAGCCCATTTCGAAATGCTTGATGTCGAGATAGTTTTCTACGATGATGTGTCTGAAGACAAAGGATATGAAACAACTGGTGAAGTGAACACTTGGGATATCAGAGATCACGACTCCGTAGTCGGAGACTATTCCTGGGACTGGGGCGACGGAGATTATGAAAAAGTCGGAGAACTGAGTAGTTTGATTTCACCCGAAATAGAGTTACCCGATGATGCAGATACTATTGAGTTCACTTTCCAACACTGGAGAGATATCGCTGATACATGGGACGGAGTAAATATCAAAATATCCGTAAATGGAGGAGATTTCGAACTCATAGAAGATCCCGTGCCCGAATATGATCACACAATCGGTTCAGGATTCGATAACCCGATCGAGGGAGAAGATGCATGGGGCGGCACAGTAGACTGGGAAGAAGTATTCGTTGACCTCAGTGAGTACGCTGGCGATACCATTCAATTGAGATGGGATGCTGGCGTAGAAGACTGGACTGGCGGTGCTGAAGGCTGGAGAATCGACGACATCGAGATCGTAGCGTTCATGTCAAATGGAGATAACGATCAAGAGATGGAGTTGCACGCTGAAACAGATGTAGACATGATAAAGACATCCAACTTAGTAGAGTTAAACGATCGATTAAGATTCTACCAAACTTGGTAAAAGACAAACTAGAACACAAAACAAAAACCCTTTTTCTTTTATTTTCTTTCTAAAAAAATATTTTTATCTCATTCTTGCTTGCACATGATCTATGGGTTTATCTTCTTGGTAAAACAACAATTATTCCACCCATTATAGATCGTACTCGAATATTTTCATACAAGGACACTAGCACTTCCTAGTACATCTAGATTATTATCTTTAATCTTTATTTCACTATTATTTTTGAAATTTCCTAGTTTCTTTTTCTCTTTATTGACCTTTCCCACGAAAATATTTCCTATGATATTATGACCTACTCTGTTATATTCTTTAACGCCGATAAGATCGAATATTTTACATCCTTTTCTTGCTTTTTCAAGGGCCCTATCAAAATCTTCTTCTTTTGTCAAGATTTCAGCAAAAGATATCAGTCCCTGCGCTATTAAAAGATCTGACCCGATCTCCCTACTGATGTTAAGGGAGCTTCGAATACGTGATTTAGCCTCCGATAGATCTCCCTGTTCAGAATAAGCTTTACTCATATTGCAGTTGGCTAGTGCTATGCCATATCTAAAACCACTTTTTTCACTAATTTCTAAACTTTTCTTATATTTCTGCAAGGCGCTCTCAATATCACCATTTCTCAGATGATAATTACCGAGATTGTTTAAACATATACTGAGACCTTTCACATGTCCTATCTCTTCTAACAATTTCAAGCTATTCATATAATACATGTAAGACATTTCCAAATCTCCTTTTCGAAGATAAGTTGTCCCAATATTCAAAAGACCGATGCTAAAATTTGTCTTGTCTCCAAGCTTTTGTAAAATATCGATGGCTTCTTTTAGTTTTTTTAAAGCCTCATCAGGTTTATCCTCTCTCAACCGAAATTCTGCCAAGTTCATAAGAGAAGCTGCCTGTCCTTCAAAATCCCCTGTTCCTTCGTTTATCTCTAAACTATAATTGAGCAGAGGCTTTGCCTTCTCCTGATTCCCTTTTTGTAAATAGATTGTTCCTAATGCATGCTTTGTCTCAGCTTTATATTGCTTATCCCCCGTGTTTTCAAAAATTTCTAGTGCTTCGGAGAAATCTTCCTTGGCGGAATCATATCTGCCCTTACTCATCTTTATCCATCCCAGTCTATTAAGTAGCTTACCCTGTTCGCTACTTTCTTGACTCAATTCATCTATCTTATCCTCAAGATAATCTTCCAAAATATCTAGAGCATCATCAAATCTGCCTTTATACTCGTATATCCGAGCGATCTTACACAAAATCCTCTGCTCGTTCATGTCTTCTGGTGCCTTTTGAATGATTTTTTCAAAACTATCTAAAGCCTCTTCATATTCGCCTACTAAACTATAAAGATCGCCGAGCTTTTCAATAATCTCCCACTTCTTTTCCTCTGAAAGATTTCCCTCTTCACTAATTTCTAAAGCTGTTTTATATATATCTATAGCATTCTGATGGGCATATGAATCTTCTGCATTTTCTCCCGCCATTTTATAATACTCATAGGCTTTTGCATATTTTTTCGCCCTTCTGCAATGAAAACCTAGTTCCGAATAAAAATTTTCCATCTCCTCCTCATAAATATACTCTATTGCCTCGACAATCTCAGAGTGCAGAATTTTTTTAAGAGGTTTCGGTATATCCTCATTAATCGCTTTATGAATCAATCCGTGAGAAAAGCAGAAAAATTCATCACTAGAATCGACCTCTAAGATCCCAAAATCAGTTAATTTGTCAACGTGTTCGAATAGCTCTACGGGATCCATTTTCACTATATAATTGAGTAAATCTATTGGTATCTCTTCACCAATTATACTGCATATCCTCAATACTGTAAGCGTTCTAGGATCGAGTTTTTTGATCCTTCTTTGTACCAATCTATCTACCTCTTCAGGAACATCGATATCTTCAATATAGGTCGGGAAATTATCTTCTTTTGAGTTTGCTATTCCCTTTTCCATAATATGCTTTGTAAGTCTTTTTAAAAAGAGTGGATTACCTTCTGAGATCTCATAGATTATGTTTAAAAAATCTTCAGGTAGATCGATTCTTCCTATTAAACCCTGAATAACCTCTTTAGATTCTTCAAATGTTAGTGGCTCAAGGGTTAACTGCTCCAAAATATTTTTTTTCCTCATCCTCCCTATAATATCGTTAAAAAAATCCCGTCGGTGTACATCCTCAGGTCTGTAAATACCCAACAATAATATTGGTTCATCTTTTAAATTTTCAGCTAAATAATGGAAGAGTGTTAAGGAAGACCTATCTGCCCAATGTATATCATCTATGACAATAACAACCCTCCTTGTTTTCGCTAAGGAGCGTATTTTTTCAATTGTTCCTCTGAACATGTTTTCAAATTCACCAAAAATTTTTTTGAAAGGTAAGAAAGCTTCGGAACTCTTGAAATGGCCCTTGCTCATCAGAAAATCTACATTGTCGGATTCCTTCTGAATTTTTAATTCTTGGATCAACCTTGTTTTTCCGATACCAGCAGGACCTTTTATCAATATAGTTTCGCTTCCTGTATCCAGGACATCTCGTAATTTTTCGGATAAGTATTTCATCTCTTCAGATCTGCCTGTAAATAAGTTTTTTTTCTTGACTTCATATGAGTCAAGATAAACTTCTGTTCCTTCTTCAAGATTGTTGATCGCAGTCAATAAAGGGTTATCTGTATCTAGATAAGAATCTATTTGACCCAGTTCTATAATTATATCAGAATTCCTTGTTTTCAAAGTTATTTTCTTATTTTCTAATTTTTCTCTGATCTTTTTTGCCTTTTTGAATCCCTTAGATGTCAGAGTATAAACTTTACGACGTGTATCGAATCCCTCTACACGCCTTGTATTTTCTTTTATCATACCATTTTTCTTTAACCTTTTGATAAGCCTAGAAGTCCTACTAATAGACAGATCAACTTCTTTGGCTATCCCTTTTTGGCAAATCTCATAGGGAAGCGCACCATTGTAATGGTTTTTGCTAGTTATAACACCTAAATTTTCGGAAGATTTTTTTAACAAATGGATTAATATCCTTTCCTTTCCATTCACGAAGGACAAGTAACTCTACCCCCATATGA
>PULU01000082.1 GCA_003551065.1 Thermoplasmata archaeon
AGGTCCTTCTGAGTTAGCAGAAGATATGGATGTGAGTCGAGTAGGCGCCCTTCAAAAGATGCGGCGGTTAGAGAGTCAAGGTTTGGGAGAGTACTTGTCTAAAGAAGGATTGATTCTGAACGAGGAAGGTGTGGATATCGTCGAAGAAGATATCAAACGCCATCACCTGCTTGAAAAGTTCCTTCAAGAATCTTTGGGGATGAACTTCGATGAAGCCTGCAGGGAGTCCAGCAGGTTGGGGTCCCTCGTTAGTGATAAGATGATGGATAAGATCGATAAGAATTATCGTGAATATCTAGAGTGTGAGTGCGGTCTCTGTTTAGATCCTCCATACGAACCAGATGATCTAGAGGAATGTCATTGGATAAGAAGGGAGTTCGGGAAATGAGGTGAAAGAAAATGAAGAAGGAAAAATTGATAATATTGATGGTTAGTTTGATGTTGGTCTCTACGTTCGCTGTTGGTTGTTTAGAAGATGATGACGGTGAGTATGATTTAGTAGTGGCTGTAACGATCCCACCACAAAGGGAATGGGTGGAGAATATAGGTGGAGACAATGTAAAGGTGGTAGTTATGGTTCCTCCTGGAGAGGATCCCCATACCTACGAGCCCGACCCAGGATTGATGCAGGAATTGAGTAAGGCAGATATATATTTCAAACTTGGTTCTGGGATTGAATTCGAAGAACGATACATGGACAGCATGATGGATCAGAATCCAGATATGGAAGTCGTTGATGCTAGTCAAGCCATAAATCTCAGGCATTTCGGTGAAAGTCAAGAACATGAAATCCAAAAGTTCGAGATAATCGATAGGAGTACCGATGAAGTTACCGCTTATGTGCATTCAGATCATTGGCACGGAAATCTGCCGGAAGTCACATTGGGAGAACACCTGTCTCTGGGTGCGAATATAGAAGATAAACATGGAAACGAAGTTGAGCTAGATGGCCATCATGAGCTAAAGATAGATTTGGTTGATGGTGCAAATGAAGGTATAGTTAGTTTCAAGGAGCACACCGATCACGTGCATATAATTGGTGAAGATGTGGGTAATACAAGGATCGTTTTCCAATTATGGCATGACGACCATATAGAATACGAAACTCCATCGATAAGTGTATTCGTAAGCGAGGAAAAACAGAACTTGATACTCGAAACTACTTCTTTGACTTCACATGATCACGATGAGGGAGCCGATCCACATACTTGGCTATCTCTAAACAAAGCTGAAAAGATGATAGAATATCTTGTCTCTGAAATAGTGGAGATCGATCCTGACAACGAGGATTTGTACAGCGAAAATGCTGAAGAATATATCACTGAACTTCAAGACTTACATCAAGAAATCAGAGATAAGATGGAACCTTACCATGGAGAGAAATTTTTGATATACCATCCATCGATGGGCTACTTCGCTGACGACTACGGCCTGGAGCAGCTCGCTATCGAGATCGAAGGAGAGGATCCCGGTCCCGGTCAAATAGCAGGTATCATCGATATCGCTAAAGAAGAAAATATCAATGTCATCTTCGTTTCACCACAGTTCGACGATGATGCAGCTAAAACCATAGCGGACGAGATTGACGGCAAAGTCGAGTCATTAAATCCACTAGCTGAAGATTATTTAGATAATATCGAAGATATAGCTCAAACTCTGATAGACTCGTTTGATGAGAAAGACCACGATCACGGAGATGAAATCGGAGAATTCAAGATAATCGATAGGTCCGAAGATAAAGAAGTAGCTTACGTGCATGGAGACCACTGGCATGGAGAACTACCAGAGATTCATGAGGGAGGATATATCTCTCTAGGTGCCTACATAGAAGACGACCACGGCCACGAGATAGAGCTGGGAGATGAATACCAGTTGGGTGTGAGGTTAGCTGAAGGAGCAGATGACATCGTGAGTTTTGACGAACACGGAGATCACGTACATATCCACGGTGAAGAAGAGGGAAGTACAGAAGTGGTGTTCGAGTTGATCCATCATGACCATGTGGACTATGAAACACCACCAATTGATGTTGTGGTTGAATAAGAATTAGAGTGATCACATTGGTGCAAGAAAAATATAGAACAAATCAGGTGATGGATGCGATAGAGATCAGAAATCTATCTTTGATCAGAGGTAAAACTGAAATTCTAAAAAATGTGGATCTTCGACTTCGCAAGGGAGATTTTCTGGGTATAATCGGCCCTAATGGAGGGGGTAAGACAACTCTTATTAAAGTTATCTTAGGTCTATTAGAGCCTGATAGAGGAGAGATAAGAGTCTTTGGTAAAGAACCAAAAAAATCCAGGGATAGGATCGGTTATGTTCCTCAATACACCGATTTTGATTCCCAGTTCCCTATTAACGTAATGAACGTGGTGCTAATGGGCAGGGTTGGAAAACTCGGGTTACGTCCTTTTTTCTCGAAAGAGGATAAAGAGATAGCACGAAAGTCGCTCGAAAAAGTAGAGATGGAAGATTACAAAGAGAGACATATATCAGAGTTATCTGGAGGAGAACAACAGCGAGTTCTTCTTGCTAGGGCTCTTACTACTAAACCAGATATACTGTTACTAGATGAACCTACTGCAAGCGTAGATGAAAGGATCAAAACTAACATCTATAAGCTATTGCAAAGGTTAAATCAAGACGAGGATATCACTATAATACTCATTTCTCATGATGTTGGTTTTCTTTCGTCTTATGTGGAAAAACTTGCTTGCCTAAATCGAGAACTGATCTACCATGGAGATTCAGAGCTCACCCACGATATGATCGAAGAATCTTATGGATGTGAAATTGATTTTATAGCTCATCATCATAAGAATATAAGGGAGGGGAATTAGTTATGTTTGAAAGTATCGTTGAATTTTTATATGGTTTTTTACAAATGTTTCAGTATCCCTTCTGGAGAAGAGCCATATATACAGGAATATTAGCTTCTGTTTTATTTGGTATAATCGGGACCTATGTAGTCATCAAACGGATCGTTTTCATCAGCGATGGGATCGCTCATGCATCTTTTGGAGGTATAGGTCTAGCATTCTTTATTAGTGCATACTTTTTCACATTCGATCCTTTACTAGGTGCCGCAATCTTTGCTTTACTTTCAGCTGTAGGTATAGGTCTTATGAGTAAAGAAAAGGTCCAGAGAGAGGACACTGCCATAGGAATAATATGGGTCGTTGGAATGGCATTAGGAGCACTTTTCTATAGGATGACTCCGGGATACAAACCATCCATGGAGAGTTTCCTCTTCGGTAATATATATATGATCAGACGTACGGATGTATATCTACTGTTCTTTCTGGTTATAGGTGTTCTAGCAACTGTGATGTTTTTTTATCATGAACTTCAAGCAGTAAGTTTCGATGACGAATTCGCCAAGATCGCCGGTCTCAATACCGATGCATTCTACATCTTTCTCCTTATACTCGTAGCTCTTTCGATCGTTTTCCTTTTACGTTTTGTCGGTATAATCTTGGTAATAGCCATGCTAACCATACCTGCTTCGATATCTAGTGGTAGAAGCAGTGACATTAAAAAGATAATGTTTTTCTCCTGCATCCTCTCATTGATTTTCGTTCTATGTGGTCTCTTCATCTCTTATATCTTCAATTCTCCAGCGGGTCCGAGCATAACTCTGTTTTCAGGAGGAGTATTCTTGATAGATATGATCGAAAAGAAAATCAACTTCTGAAATATGTTTTATGAATCAATATATGAC
>PULU01000164.1 GCA_003551065.1 Thermoplasmata archaeon
AAGAATAAAGTTATTTTACAAACGATGGCCACATAATGCTAGTGTTGAAACAGCACAACACTGGCTTGAATCGTTTGTAAGTATGTACCACTTTACGAGGTGATTAAGTTGACATCCTCACATTTTTCTCCGAAAGATTTATAAAAAGTACATTTATCCTAAGTTCGGCGATGAAGTCCGCCTTGGCCGTTGGGCCTGAACCGTCTGTTTTAGGGCTGATGACTTCTATGAAATAAAAGGAAGTCTGTACCATGCCCGAAATGTATCCGTTAACAGAAAGGAAGAAAACCACACCAAAGTCTATAGTCACCGTGGAGGGAAAAACTTGCTTTTAGGTATATTGATCATACTAGCGGTGGGTTTTGTCCTCGGAGAGTTGTCCGGTCGATTGGGACTACCGAAGTTGATAGGTATGCTGTTCGGCGGGGTACTGATAGGACCACACGTTCTAGACATCTTGACCGAACCGATATACAACGTTTCGGACGAGATCAGATTGTTCGTTCTATTGGTGATCCTGTTCAAAGCGGGCCTTGGCCTCGATAAAGAGAAATTGATGGCTCAGGGAACTGTTGCATTGAGGCTCGGGTTCATACCATGCATATTAGAAACCTTCGTCGTAGCTGCAGCTACCAGATGGCTGCTGGGCTGGGGGTGGCTTTACAGTTTCTTACTGGGATGGATCATCTGTGCCGCTTCTCCTGCCGTTATAGTTCCCATGATGCTGAAGTTGAAGTCCGAAGGATGGGGTGCTAAGAAAGGGATACCCGACCTGGTACTGGCAGGCGGCACATTGAGCGATGCCGTGGCGGTGACCATGTTCGGTATCACCACCGCCTGGATCATTGGAAACGGTCAGAATACCTTGCTTCAGCTGGGGAATATTCCAGTCAAGATCATCATGGGATTAGCTTTAGGATATGCAGCCGGGCGGTTGGTCTTGTTCGTCATCGAAAAAGTGAAACTGAGAGGAGAAGTTATTCCGGAATTGATCATAAGCCTGGGGATGGGGATACTCCTGCTAGTCGGTGAAGGATACCTTCCATATTCTGATTATCTGGCCATAATGGTCATGGGTTTCGTCATCTTAGAATTGGATACCGTACTGGCCAGAAGGTTGAGAGGAGAAGTGGATAAAGTATGGCAGGTAGGAGAGATATTCCTATTCGTGCTGATAGGGGCGGTGGTAGATATAGGCGTAGTATCCTCAACGGGATTCATCGGTATAGCCATAATCGGTATAGGTTTGATCGTTGGAAGGACGTTGGGTATCTGGGTCTCAACATGGCGTTCTATGTTGAATATCAAGGAACGACTGTTCATGATCATAGGTCAAAGCCCCAAGGCCACCGTGCAAGCCGCCATAGGAGGTATCCCACTCAGCCTGGGTATCATGCATGGAGAATACATACTCGCCATCGCGGTTCTGTCTATAATCATCACCGCACCGTTAGGTGCCTTTGGAACCGCCTATTTCACACCTAAATTCCTAAACAAAGGTGAAGTGGATCCGACCAAGGTAACGGTGAAGGAAGATTATAGATTCCTAGTGGCAGTGGACGGCTCTCCCGTATCGAGCAAGGCGTTGAAGGAAGCGGCCCGTATAGCCAGACAGGTGGATGCTGAGTTGGTGATCGTCAACATCTTCAACAAGGTGGATAAGAAACTTTCCTCGGAAAGGATAGAGCGTGAACTGTTGATAGTAAGAGATCTTGATCATGAATTTTTGATGTACGAAGGTGATTGTGCGGATCTGATAATAGAAACCGCAATATCTTACGATGTTGATTACCTGTATATGGGTAAGACCGGTGGATCTTCAGGCGAAGATACGTTGTTGGGTAAAGTCAGTAAGGAAGTCGTGGAGAGATCCCCCATACCGGTCATACTGGTAGAGGACGATACAGATGACTGATAAACTTTATCGAAATTCTTATTAGACTGTTATATCATAACTTTACACTTATCAGGAGGGCTAAACTTGGAAAACGAGATATTGCACGAACACGAAATTTTGGTCATAGGCGGTGGGTTATCCGGTTTGAGAGCTTCCATCGAAGCTTTGAGGAGTGGTAGAGATGTGGCAGTTCTATCTAAAGTTCATCCGTTACGTTCTCACAGCGTAGCTGCCCAGGGAGGTATCAATGCAGCATTGGGTAACACACCAGATAGAGGAGATGATGATTGGAAAGACCATGCCTTCGATACCGTTAAAGGCTCAGATTATCTCGCAGATCAGGATGCGGTGGATATCCTCTGTAAAAAGGCTCCAGAAGCGGTCATCGAACTGGAGCACATGGGAACGGTTTTCTCACGATTTGATAACGGTAAGATCGCACAAAGACCCTTCGGTGGAGCGGGTTTCCCCAGGACATGTTACGCTGCCGATAGGACCGGTCATAATCTACTGCATACATTGTACGAGCAGTCTATTTCTGGAAAGATCAAGTTCTATGACGAGTACTTCGTAACGTCTCTGGTCAAAGAGGATGAGAAATGTGTAGGATGTGCTGCATTAGACGTGAGGGAAGGTACACTCCATGCATTCTCCGGAAATGTCATACTGGCAACAGGTGGGTTCGGAAGGATCTACAACCGTTCTACCAATGCGCTTATCAATACAGGTGACGGGGCATTTTTAGCCTATGATATCGGAGCGGCTTTAGAAGATATGGAATTCATACAGTTCCACCCTACAACTCTTTACGGTTCTAACATATTGATCACAGAGGGCGCTAGAGGTGAAGGGGCTTATCTTAAGAACAGTGAAGGTGAGAGGTTCATGAACGATTATGCCCCCGATGCCATGGAATTAGCACCCAGAGATATAGTAGCTAGAGCGATAATTACTGAAGTGAACGAAGGGAGAGGAATAGAAGATGAATACGTACATCTGGATCTGACCCATTTAGGTGAAGAAAAGATAAAGGAACGGTTACCGGGTATCAGGCAGATAGCCATGGATTTTGCTGATGTAGATCCCGTAAAAGAACCCATACCCGTTCAACCCGGGCAGCATTATTCCATGGGAGGTATCTTGGTAGATAATGATTGTGAAACCGATGTACCTGGACTATATGCCGCCGGTGAGTGTTCATGTGTCAGTGTTCACGGTGCTAACAGGTTGGGTGGGAATTCGCTTCTAGAAACGGTCGTATTCGGTAAGATAGCCGGGAAAAAGGCTTCTGAGGAAGTAAAAGATAAAGAAATCGATGAATCCATCTTCATGGATGCTGTAGAAAAGGATAGAAAATTGATCGATCCTATCGTTGAGAAGAAAGATGGTATCTTATACAGCGAGATCTTGAAAGAACTCAGGGAATCAATGTTCCACCACTTCGGGGTGTTCAGGGATGGCGAGATGATGAAAGAGGGGCTTGAAAAGATCAGAAGTTTAAAGGAAAAATTCGAAGATGTGTACGTTGGATCCGATGATAAAAAGTTCAATCAGGCTTTGATCAGAACTTTAGAGTTGAGGAACATGCTCCTTATATCTGAGATCGTAGCCATAGGTGCAATCGAAAGAGAAGAGAGCAGGGGTTCCCATTACAGGACGGATTTCACAGAACGAATTGATGAAAAATATCTCAAACACACAGTCGTTAGAAAGGGTGAAGAAGGACCGGAATTGGAGTATTCTCCCGTAAATTTAGATAGGTTCGAAGTCAAGGAGCGTGAGTACTGATGAA
>PULU01000002.1 GCA_003551065.1 Thermoplasmata archaeon
AATTGCCGCCGCTGGGCCTATCCTGTTTATAGTTGGTAAAATGATTAGCCTTTTTAGCGCGCTAATACCAATATTCACTGCAACCGGCAAGGCAATAATGTTCATGCTCTCCCCAATAGGGCTGAAAATCCTTGCCATTGCTGCCATAGTAGCAGCCATAGTAGCTCTTTGGTACTATTGGGACGAGATATGGGACTGGGTGACTGACAAACTTGAGGCCGCTGCAGAGTGGATAGGCGGCATAATTGACAGCATAGTGGAGTTTTTCAGCGAGCTCCCGGGGCGCATATGGGAGTTCATAACTGATTTGATGGAAGGTATCTGGAATATCTTTAAGGACTACCACCCGATAGGATTGATTATTCAACATTGGGACGAGATTGTAGATTATATTTCCGAAGTGCCAGGTCGTGTTTGGGAGTTTCTCCAAGAAATGTGGGACGACTTCGCTGACTGGACAAGTGATATGTATAACAAAGGCGTAGAATGGGTTACTGATACTTTGGATTATATCGTTGATTATTTTTCTGAACTTCCAAGTCGCGTTTGGGAATGGTTGTCTGAACTCTGGGACGACTTCACCGATTGGACAGGTGATATGTATGGTAAGGGCGCCGAGTGGGTCACAGACACCGTTGATTACGTTGTAAATTATTTCGCGGACCTTCCGGGCCGCGTTTGGGAATCACTGTCCGACCTCTGGGACCGTTTTACCAATTGGGGGTCAGACATGGTTGAAAGGGCTGGCGACATTGGCTCTGATGCTGTGAGTGCTGTGACCGGGTTCTTTGCCGATTTACCGGGGCAGTTGTGGGGGTCCTTACAGCAAGCCATAGGTAGAATGAGGCAATGGCGAGATGGAATGATTGACGCCGCTCGCGAATTGGCGAATGGTGTGATTCGTTGGATTAATGACATGATTAATCGCCTCAATCAATTAAACATAAACATTCCTGGCTTAGAAGTCGCGGGCAGGACGATAGTTAGAGAACGCTCTATTGCTTTGAGTATTCCTTCAATCCCAGAACTTCATACTGGTGGAATATATCGCGCTCCTAATCCGGGTGGAGAAGGGTTAGCGTTGCTTCGAGATGGAGAAGAAGTTCGCACCCCCGAACAGGTAAAAGTCGAAAAATCTTCTGATAACAACAAGCAATCACAGCGAGTTATTGAGTTGTTAGAGAAGCTGTTAGACAAGATTGAAACAGGCATCAGACATTCTTTCCCAGAACCTCTTGAAGTTAAAGGGTTAACAGCGGAAGGGCAGTTAGTTGAAATTAAGAACATTATTATTGACGACCTCAGAAGGGAGGCTCGGAGATAATGAATCATGGATATATAAAAGAGGTTGGAACCGAAGAAGTAATATCAGATTTTATCCCCATGCTTCATGAAGGTTATAGGTCGCAACAAGTAGTAAATAAACTTCTCGATGGCTCCGCTCACGTTCAAACCATAGGTTACCCACAACCAGTTTTGAAGGTTCAATTTATGCTGGACTGGGATAAGCGGAAAGATATGGATTGGAAACAGGCAACAGGAGAACCGATTAAAATTGAATTAGGCGAAGATTCATGGACTGGCGTTATCGCCGAAGAAATAAGTTGGAGTGAGGAAGGGCCACTGCTTTACAGGGGAGACATGGAGGTGTTTATTTAATGCGACCGCTTTCTATCGCGCTCCGAGAAAAGATTGAAAAAGCGTTCCAGACCTTGTATGATGGCTCCGACCCTCACATGGATATAACGCTGTCTAAAAGCCAAGAAATAATTGATAGAACAGAACGGTTCGTGGCTCATACGCTGTGGGAGAATGACCCCGGTAGAATAGATATCGCGGTGGAAAGACCTTCTATAGACTTTGAGTCGACTGGGATTCATCTGATTTATATAAAAGGCGGGGTTGCTTATTACGCCAAGAGCGATATGGCTGTAGCTTATGAAAAGATGGGCTTTGAAGATTTGGAAACGCTGGGTTCTGCCACAGATGTAGCAATCGAGTTTGACGGGGAGTGGGCAGAAACACACAATGCGAGGAAACGACTTCAAACTATTGGAGAACCCTGGCTTTTCTGGGTTGATAACGGGGCGTTGAAAGCCAAGCAGTATGGATCTGAACTGGAGGTCACGACCCTTGCCAGCGATAATGTAACCCGCGTTCAAGCGTTGCGGGGTTGGCGAAACCCTGACCGAATTGAGTTTGACCAAGGCATTGTGGCGGCATACATACGGAACGGGGAACTAAAATACAGGAACTATTGTTACCAGTCTGATGAAAGCAGGTTTTGGGAGTCCGAGAAGGAAGTTGAACCCATCAATGATTACGGAACGCCAGAGGAAATAGGACTTTTTCGCACTAATGATTATAGGATGGGGTTTCTGGCTGAAATTGATGGGCAAATATATTGGGCTATTACAAGGCGGACTTGGGCAGCGATGGCTATCCCGCCAGAGAGGATTGAGGCGACATTAAGGAACATGGAAATCACCATGCTGGGGCTTCAATTCGAGTATGTGTCCAAGACAGAATATATAGAAGCAACCTTAACCAATATGGAAATCGCCATGATAGGGGTGGACTTCGTTAACGCAGACTCCCCAGAAACGATAGAGGTGACACTTACAAATATGGACTTGGACTTCTGGGGACCTGATTTGGAGTTTGTGGAACCGTCTGAGTATATAGAAGCAACGCTCAAGAACGTTGACATACAACTTTGGCACAAAGACCACGTGCCTGAATAGGAGGGATTTTGTTGGAACTTAAAACGTATGGAAAGAACAGGAGAAAAGCGAAAATGAAGGCTGGAATGAACCTTCATAACGAGTTTTTTATTGATTGCCGGAATGTCCAGACGGGGAAGGTTGAGCAATATAAAGCGTATAATTTGATAACTGATGCGGGGATTGAGATGTTCTTAGAGGCACTTTTTGCTCGTCATAGCACCTGGAGTGGCGATAGTTTAATGAGCAAAGTTTGGGGAGCTTATATTCACGTTGGGGAAGGCGACGCTGTTCCTGATAAGGAGGATACCTCACTTAATGATGAAATCTTTAATCGAGAGGCAGAAACCTATTCAACTGACTGGGATTTGGATACTACAACGGCAACCCACGCGAGGCGGATTGTTATTTTTCCCGAGGAATACGTTGGTAAGAACTTCCGAGAAGTGGGGCTGTCAGGAGGAAGTGATTTGCATACCCGCGCCTTGATTGAGGACGCGGAAGGCAACCCTATAACCATAGAAAAGACAGAGTTTATGGAGGTTACTATTACTGTTTACGTTTATTTACAATTAGAACACGATATATCAGGCGATTTTGCCTTCGTTGACGGGGCCGATGGGAACGCGATTAACCAGCTTTTTTCCGATGAGTTGGTTCTCCGCTCTTATCAAGAATGGACTTTGGTGGCGGGGGATTCAGACCAAGCCATAGATGTTGAAAACGACGGTGCTATAGTTGGTAATCAATTGGGGATATCGGAGGTTAGAGTGGGGGATATGTTAGAGAATATAAATATGGAAGAACGTAAAGCTGTTTTTCCCCATAGGTTCCAAACCGCTGATGCGAACGGAACTGTCAAGGAGCTCGGTTTCTTTTGGCATTACAATGATTATCCCGTTTTTCGCGGCGTTCTGCCCTTCGCGAATTGGACGGGGAAGGACTTTGAAGCTGAGGAACTCGGAA
>PULU01000055.1 GCA_003551065.1 Thermoplasmata archaeon
TAATTCCTCTGAATCTAAAAGTGTATCTCCTTCGTAAAGTTCTATCTCCTGAGTTGCCTGTTCTTCTCCTAGGTTCTCTATCGAAGCTAGAACGTCCAGTTCGTCTCCTTCTACCACTTCTATATCTGAACTATCTTCATCTATCGTTACTGCAAAATAATAAGGGGGCTCTTCCAAAGTTACCATCATTGAATTATTATCTGAAGGATATGGATAGTTTTGGCTTTCAGCACTAAGTAAAATTTCACTGCTATCATCATACTCTGCATCGTCTTCTATAGTTACATTAACTCCAATTTTCTCGGTATCTTCCGACGGTACATCAATTTCATCAGCGACGTCTACAGAAAACTTTTCGGAATCGGAACTCGAGGCTATTAATGAGTAGGTATCATCATATTCACCATCATTAGTTACTTCATATTCATAAGTATAAGTGCCTATCTCTGTTTCTATCTGGTCTTCTGGTGCACTAACAGAAACGGGCATACCTGTAGAGAATTCAAGATCTACTCTCTCAGTTTGTCCTCCTTCAAATTCAATACCATCAGGATCCGTCTCTGATACCTCTATCCATTCCCCGTCTTCTTTTCTATAAAAATCAATAGGTTCCCCAATATCATCATTAGTCCCTTGTACATCAAGATGTCTTAATTCGTCTGGATTACCATAATATCCTGGTTGTTCAGTTGTTATATTTCCACGAGCGACACCATCGATTCTAGCCTGAAGTTCAGTTTCTTCAGAAGCGTTGAATCCATTGATCGTCAATTCACCGTGAAATGAATCAGGTATTGGAGGAATATCATCTGTGTTTTCTGCTAACACAGGCATATTAGCTATAGAAAATACCAAAACTATTGTTATCATCAAAACGCTTATTCTTTTTATTTGCACATTCATGTTATACACCTTGTTTATTTAATAAAAATATAAAAAAAAAGGGTTTGGTAGTTATATTGTTCTTCCGGCCAGTGTTGCGTCTTCGTTCATGTATACCCAGTATCCTTGGTATGCATTGACGGTTATATCAGATATCTCTGGATCTACATGTGTGTATGTCCACGTTTCCATGTTGTAACCTGGGCTGTTGATTGTACTCCATGAACCATCAACGCTTGCTAGGAAGCTTTCTATAGTGACTTCTGTTTCAACTGAGGTATCCATATTGGTGCCTACTAAATTCCAACCCTCTTGGAGTGTGGTCGTAGGTGGAACATCGGTTGCGCCAGGTTCTTCAAACGTTATGTCGATAGTGGTTGGTCTTTCTACGTCGACTAACATCGCTGTAAAGGTGTCGAATTCTCCTTCATCTACGAGATCGACTGGGTCAGCCCACTGCTGATTATTGAGATCCCAAGCGTGCCAGTTGACTATATGGTCTGTGTCGGCACTCTCGATTAAAGACCAATCCTCATGTGGATTTCTCGGCAGTGAAACCATGTTCCAACCTTCAGTTAAAGTTATAATGTCTTCCTCATCAGTTAGTTCTCTCTCAAGTATATCCGTTCTTAGATTACCATCTTCGTCTTCAACTTCACCGTCAACAGGTCTGACTTCTAGTTCTCCTAGATCATCTTCAAGCACTGTTTGATCGAATTCTACTGCAATAATGTTGTGGTCAGCGACATGACTGACATCAACTATCTCCAAATCCGTATCGCCGAATGTGAATTCAAGGTCATCTTCAGTTATTTCCTCTCCTTCGACATTTCTAACGTTATATCCAAACTCTATCATCGCAGTGTTCATTCCAGTTTGGGCTTCAAAGTTGAGTATGTGTGGATTAGCATAGAGTTCGATAGTGTCTTCGTCTTCATTGCCCCACTGATCGGTAACGGTCAGTGTCACATCGTAGGATCCCACATGCTCAGGTGTGAAATCAACTTCCATACCAAAGAGTTCTGTAACCTCTCCTGTTGGATCCTCTATAGTCCAATTGTAGTATTCTAACTGACCTTCTTCAAGTTCATGACCAGATTCATTAGCATTGAGTGTAACTTCCAATCCTCTCCAAGCTTCTATATCTTCTCCAGCGTGTGCAATCGGGTTCATTGTATCCAAGTAGAAGTTCCATCCCATCTCGTCTAGCACCGGATCACTAACATGTATGACAGCATTTGCGAACATCTGGTTTGCTTCTTCTGTCCAGCCAGGATCGTTGGCTTCGCCGAAGAAACCGATTCCCTTAGCAGGTAGTAACACTTCGTTCAGATCATCGTTGACACCGACAGCTGGTCCTTCGAATCCTCCGCCGTAATCCTTTTCTGCAAGGATCTCACCGGAATAATCATCGAATATAGAACCCCAATTTGTAGTACCGTCGAACATCAAGACATTGTCTCCTGCTTCACCAACATCCTCGAATATCGGATGATCCTCAAGTATTTCTAGGTGTTGTGGTGGATCCGTACCCAAACTCTCATCATCTCTGAAGCCAGGATCGTTTCTCACATTGTTAAGTCTGTAAACTCCGTCGGAATATGCTTCAGCTGTACCTCCTTGATTCGTATCAAGATATACAACACCTTGATCATCGTCTTTTTCTTCAAGGAAGTCTTCGGCTAATGTATCCGAACCAAATCTCTGAATCACGAAACTGTCATAGTTCTCCATCTCATCAAGCAGTTCGTCAGCTTCAAGTGTATCTACGTTGAACTCGTCTTCTGGTAGATAATCCTCAAGTTTGTATTCAACTTCGTTCTCCTGCCAATTTTCTTCGTCGACGACTGCAACATTGATTTCACTGCCCATCAACTGTTCTTCAGTTAATTCATATTCGGATTGATCCGGACTTGCCGGAACTTCAACATGTGCTTCTAAGCCCCATGCAGAGTAAACCATCAGATCTGGTAAAGTATCCCAATCACCAGGTTCGTGTGGATCATCAAAGTTGATCCAACCTCCGTCGTTTACATCTGGATCGATTGTTCCGAATGTGAATTCATCATCCTCGGCCGGATCGTCTATTTCAATAACGATCCAATAATGGCCTGGATCTTCTATCTCAACAGACTCTGTAAGTTCGAGTTCTGCCCAAGTTTCACCGCCTACTGGTGTGTATTCTTCTGAGGATGCGATCCATTCTCCTGGTGCACCACCATCATCTTCAGCTACATGAGCTTGGACGTGATTCGCAGCAGGATCGTAATCGAAGTATGCAACTTCAGATATGAATCCACCAACATCGTCTGAGAGGTCCAATATCATTCCACCGTACCAGACTTGTGGATTTGCCGCAGCTAATGCGTTATCTGCTTCGTCGGGTCTATGATCACCTTCGTACAACCAACGCCATTCACCTTCTAGATCTCCATCGTATTCGAAGTGTGCTGTTATCTCTTTATCGTCGTCCATTATCACCGTTATCTCTTCTTCAGTTCCTTCGTAATCTCCAGTCCATTCCATGAATTCCCAATCTTCCTCTGGTATTGCCTCTAGTTCTACTTCTTCGTTTTCAAGGTAATTGGCTTCCTCTGGATAAATTTCGACTGTTCCGTCTCCTACTACGTTAACATCTAGAGTGTACTGCTCAGGGTTGATACTACCGATGTTGTAGTGCTCATAAGAAACTACTACGTACCAGTAATGATCTCTACCTCTGTCTTCAGTCTCAAATTCTCTTGTTGCTTCGAGAGTTGTATCCTCAGTAACTCCTGTGAACTCCTCTATCAGGTCATGAGTACCACCGTCAAAAAATTCAACATGTAAGTCTTCTTCGTTCTGAGTGAAAATGTCGACTGAAAGCGTCTGCTCTAGATCTATAACTTCTTCACCGGGTTCTGGAGTTGGATTATCAGCATACGGAACTTCCATTTCTGATACTGAATCCTCATTCATCTCCATATTTTCGACTCTATCGACTGTTCTTACGACGTAGTTCCACAGCTCTCCATCGCTTGCCATACCTTCATCGATATAGCTGTATTCATCTAGTCCTTCTGCTTCAACAGTATCGATCATAGTGCTTTCGTCCCATGGACCATCTTCAGATTCGCTTCTGTAGATAACGTAATGTGAAGCATCATCAGCCCCAGCACCATCATCAGCAGAAGCATCCCATGTTAGCTCGTTACCGGTCACATCCCAAACATCATCGTCCCAATCAACTGAAAGGTTCTCAATTTGTTCAGGTGCTTCAGTATTTATGTCAGCGGAATCACTCTTCCATACAGGTTCTGGTGTATAAACAGTGAATTCCCAATCTTCTGAGGTGCCAGTTTCGATTCCATCGTCAACTTCTACATACCACTCGTAAGTAGTATCTGTTTCAAGTAGTGGGAAGAATCCAACAATAGATTCTCCATTACCTATTCCAGATTGTGTATGATTGGCTACTTCATCTCCATCTTGATCTAAGATGTAGATAGTCGCCTCGGCGGCTAGATTATGATGAACCTCTACAGTCGCGTTCAGAACAGGACTGTGTGTTACATCTTCCTGGCCATCAAATGGCTCTGGATCAACTGCGGTAGGTGTGAAATGTTCTCCGACAAAGAATCTCTCCTGGAACTCAGTGTTATCTGGGTTAATATCCTCATCATTTAGTGTTTCCATAGTCAAAAGATAGTCACTTGGATATTCTTCTGGAGTCCAATCTTCGAAATTCAACTCTGTCTGTTCTCCAACATCCAATTGGTCTATCATCATTTCATCATCGTATTCTTCCTCTGTATACTCGTTGGTGATTTCAACATCATCTATAGTCCATCGATCATCCTCAAGAGCTTCTTTAGTGTAGAATTCCCAACCGATCATCACTTCCTCTTCTTCAGATGCCCATCTCGTTATATCGTAGGAGATTTGACCATCAGTGACATTGCTTCCTATTCTCCTGGATGTCTCTCCACCGTCGGTAGATATGAGTAAAGATCTCTCGTTTTCTCCTTCAACTTCAGAGTAGAATTCGAGCATGACTCTATGTTCACCTAAGCTACTGTCTGCTATTTCGGTCCATAAAACATCATGTTCATGGTCGTCAACAGCATTAACTTCCATGGTTTCAGTATCCTCATTCCATTCCCATGTATTATCGTTCTCATCTTTATCCTCTACAGTCCAATCTGCTGGGAGACCGTCAGAGAAATCTTCATCAATAGCTACATCTTCAAGAATCGGTTCGATAGTCATCTCAACAGGGATATCGGTAACTTCTCGATTTCCTAGATTGGTGACTGTACCGATCACTTCTTCCTCATATTGGAAAATCGGTTCTTGAGGAGCATCGATACTGGTCGCTTCTAGATCGATAAGTATCTCTTCTACGTTCACCGGCCTTTCTATCGTTGAAGTTTCTGGGAAATCCTCTTCTGGATGATCTGCCGTCACATTGATCATGTATTCGCCTGTTTCTGAAGGTGTCCAATCCTCTAACTGAGCCGTGACTGTTTCACCGATATCTATATCGATCTCGACTGCATCTTCGTATTCTGTTATCCAATAGAAAATATCTACCTCAAATATATCCCAATTACAGAATGTTCCCATGTCTTCATCATCATCACTGTGCCAAACGAAAGCTATCTGAACTTCATCTTCACCGTCAGCGTGTGCTGAGAGATCGAACTGTTGCTCACCATCGTCATCGTCTTCTTCGTTCCATTCTTCTACAAGTTCCCATTCATCTCCATCATTTGTGACCAATAACTCAGCAGTAAATTGTGGATCAGAAAAGCTACTGCCGATTGTATGATCTATCTCAAGTGTTGTGCTTTCAGCTTCACTAGCATCTATCACTGGGGATATCAACCATTCCTCTTGTACGAATTCCCGGCTCACATCTACTGTAGCCATGTGATCTCCAGCAAATGTTTCATCCCAGTGCCAGGTCTCTGGTTCATCGCCTTCTCCATCTATAGTCCAATCGTCTGGAATCTCGTCTTCGAAATCCTCGTAAAAGATATCATCGCCCATCACTATTTCAGCTTCGACTGGGACATCCTCTACATCAAAGTGACCCTCATTGATCAGATCTGCAGTCACAGGTTGTTCTTCATCCCATGCATACTCCTCTGGTGAGGTGATCTCATCTACGACTATGTCAGTGTAAGAGTAAACTTCAAATTCCTCACTAGCATAGTCATTGTCTGGGTTTTCGTCAGTGTCTAGGTCTGTTTCGATTTCAACAATGTAATCTCCTTCAGAATCCTCGCCGGGCGTCCAGCTCTCAAAGGATATTTCCTTGAATTCTTGGATGTCCAATTCAGCAGTTACCGTATCGGAATAAACTTCGTCTCCATCGATTTCTTCGATAGTCGCATGAACATCGAATTCCTCTTGGTAGGTACCGAAGTTTTCGATCTCCGCTACAACGTCAGTTTCTAATATGGAAGTCTCATCAACAGGTGATATGACTTCATTGACACCAACGTCATGTTCGTTTTCAACGGTTATGTATTGAGTTGTATAATCATTTTCTGGATTCTCGTCATCTTCAAGTAAAGTTGTAGAATTTAAGAGATACTCTCCTGTTTCTGATGGATTCCAATCATCAAATTCTACTGTTACGTGTTGTCCTTCGGCGATATGTATGGTTGTTTCATCTTCGTATTCTGTTTCTTCTGTGTCCAGATCGATGATCGTCGTCTCGACCGGCACGTACATCTGATCATGTTCACCAAAGTTGTGGACGTTGACTTCAACCGAATGTTCGGTTTCACTGTTGACCCTTTCTTGAGGCGAAAGTACTTCAGTAACTCCGACATCGTTTCCTAATCGTCCAGATACGAATTCGACCGAATTCGCCAATAGGGTCCAAGATTCTTCTGTCCATTCTGGATCGTCTGGTTCTACGAAGAAATCAATACTCATCGCTGGGTACAGAATCTCATTTGCGTCTTCATCGATTCCAAATCCTTGACCAACGTCAGCTCCTTCATCATAACTCACTTCTGCGAGGTCTTCGCCAGAATAATCATGATAATGTGATCCGTAAACGATCCCTGTATCATCAAGGATACTGACAACATCACCAGCTTCACCGATATCTTCAAACACTTCATGATCCTCGTAAATCTCTAGCTCGATAGGGCCGTTTGAAGAAGCTCCCCACCATTCAGCTGGGTCGTTTCTAACGTTATGTAATCTCGTTACAGCGTCACCGTATCCTTCTGCAGTGAAACCTTCATATGAATCTAAGTACACTACACCCTGGTCATCATCTAATTCAGCAAGGAAATCTTCAGCTAAATCGTCACTACCAAATCTCCAAGGTACGAATCCTTCATAATTCTCCATTTCGTCAATTAGTTCATCAGCAGTCAGAGTGTCAACAGTGAACTCTTCAGAAAGATATTCTTCTAATTCTGATGCTATTACTCCTTCAAAGTAGTCAGTTTCATCGATCACGGCTATTTTGCTCTCAGCATAGAGACCTTCATTAGTCGATCCAAAGAGATCCTCATCTTCATCTTCATCTTCGTCTTCAGGAAGTCCAGGATCCTCATCTAAGTACCAAGCAGTTATCTCTCCGTCATGTTCAACGTAAAGGGCATCGTCGTTTTCATCATCTTCGGTAAGTTGGACTTGACCGTGGAAGAGACCTTCTTCTTCTTCACTTTCGATCAGTTCAACAGTGTAATTCCCTAGTTCATCTCCTTCTGCGTTAACACTAGAAACATTGATGTCATGAGTACCTTCTCCTTCAAGGATGATATCATTTAATGTGATGTTTGCAACATCTTCACCAGCATATTCGTCTTCTTCTATCATGATCTCTCCGTCTTTGTCTGGGATATCAACATGCAAGTCAGAAGGCACATTATAAGCAGTAAGTGCATAATCCTGATTAGCTTCTCCGTCATTGTTAGAATCTTCAGGTATATTAGTACCAATAACCCTAACAGTATAACTGCCAGATTCTAACTGATCAGGATGGATGTAAACATTCTGAACATTGTTTACTTCATCCCAGCCATCATCACTATAGTCAAAGTCTGCCATAACTTCTGCATCAGGGTGAGTAAAACCATCATCACTGACTCCATCACCGGAAAGGTCGAATGCATTTCCTCTGATGAGCTCTCCACCTGGTGTTTCCACTTCAAGATCTAAATTATTCTTCAGTGTAGGAGTGCCTCCAGCACTGTCACCTTCGAGAGCGTTTTTATCAGTCCATGTAAGCGTTATCTTCAATGGTTCATCTTCGTCTTGATGGTTTATATCATATTCATCTACTTCACCGGTAGTCAAAAGTGATTCCTGATCTTCGAATTGGAAACCGATTGGATCATCTATAGGATATTCCAGCTTGGAAATATCAGGAACTCCCCAACCTTCGTCCCTATTCGGTATATGATCGGTATCACCTATCTCAGGGTCCATCTCATTAGCCGTATTGATAAGTATGGATTTTACCATCGCTGGACTTGGTGTTTCATCGTAATTTTGTTCGTACCAGTCAACTACTAGTGTTGCAGCACCAGCCACTAAAGGATTACCAAATGAAGTACCACTTGCTGCTACGTAACCACCACCGTCTAACGGTGTGTTCTGGGATAATACACTCTCGGATGGAGCGATAACATCTGGTTTAACACGGTTATCTTCAGTCCATCCTCTCGAACTTGCTCCATACATCAATTCAGGATTTTCATACCCTAAACCTGGGTTGTATGGTTGGTTACCTCCAACAGTGATAACATTCTTAGCATTTCCTGGACTACCTGTTTCCTGACTATAATCACCACGACCTCCATCATTTCCTGCTGAAACAGTTACGACCATAGGTCTGTTTTCGTCAGTATCTCTATCTGCGTCTCTTACAGCCTGATCAAAGATTTCATCCGTATCTACGTATTCACCCATGGTTCCAGCTCCCCACGAATTACTATGGATGTATGCATCAGAACGTTGAGCTGGTTCCTCTACAATTGGGTAGTACTCTGAAGGAATGAATCCGCCACCATCGTCAAATATTTTTGTACCAAATATTTCTGACTCGTATGCTAGACCTTGACCCATATAATAAGGCATATCTCCGTCTTCAAACTCATCCCATGTCTCTCCAGTGCCGCGGTGTGTATCTCCAGTTACAAGACCAGTACAAGCTGTTCCGTGATAATGGCCATCTTGCCACTCATCTTCTTGTCCAAATCCGTATCCACCGATAACTCTATCTGTGAAATCCTCTACACCGGCATCACCGACGGTTCCGTCTCCGACACCTGTATCTGCCGTAGTTATCGTTACGCCTTCTCCAGAATAGCCTAATTGATTTAGGTACGCACCATAATCTCCGTGCTGTCTGTATGGTTCTTGTGGATCTCCCTGACGTGGTGGAGGTGTAAGATCCTCATTGGTTGGATATTCATCATCCATAAACCATTGACCACCACCTATCAATTGGATATCCATCTCAGCATACAATTCGGGTTCAATATATGGTGAGATATGATAAACATCAGAATCCATTGCAAGCTTTTCTAATTCTTCTATAGATCTTGCAGTTATTGTCAACCTGTATCCGTTATCTTGTAAGTTTTCAGCACCCAAAATATTCAAATCGGAATCGATCGTATTCAAAGTTGTCTCATCAAAACCGGGTGTTAGTCTTACATTAACAGGCATATCAAGTTCGAGTGCTTCATCTAACTGATGATGTAGCTTAAATTCAGGTTGATAAACACCTACCCATTCAACGAACTCGAAACTCTCGATATTTTTCGCTTGTTCTGGTGTCATAACTACTTCATAAGCATAGTTCGGCTGATAGTTTATAATATCTGCACCAGTGTCCTCTATTTCCGTTCTCCACTCTGGATTTACAGGACCTATCATGTCGATGATATATAGTCCTTCAGTTCCAGGTTCATATTCATCTATCATGAGCTCAGAGTCCAATTCAGGAATATCCATACTTGTATCGATACTACTTGTATCGATGGTATTTCCCTTTATGCTGAGTTCATTTCTATTGTCTAATCTTTTGGTATCATACTGTAATTCTAATTCCTCGACTCCTCTCGATGTTGTTCTGAGCAAAACGTTTTGCCCATAGTGGTCTATGATCTCTCCATATTCTTCTAAAACTTCTAGATCCTGGTCACTATCCAATCGGACCATAACCACTCTTTCTCCATCGCTAGCAGTTTCAAAAAGGGCAGCCTCGGAATCGTCACTCATCAGCAACATCGCAGGGATGGCTGAGCCGATCACTAGTATCACCGCAATCAACAAAACAGAAAGTACTTTTCTTCGTTTTTTTTCCATTTTTTAAAACCTCTTTTTGCTAACTTTATTGCAGATATTTCGACCTAATCTTAACATATATACCTCACTCTTACATGTAAGGGTTGATTTCAATTTTTTAGAATATGTCTAATCTAATAATAACAATGATATAATATATCATGAAAAACTCCTTATATCTCTTATTTTTTGGAGGGGTAAATGAATTTCGACGAAGGAAGATATAGAATTCTTTTACATCTTGAGAATCAAAACGATTTAATTGATAATACCAGTGAGGACACTATAAAAAGTGTTTCATATGGAAGGTGTCAAAAAGGAATAGGTGATGCCGTCGATCTAACAAGACCGAGAATATCTCAGATTATAAAAGATTTGATTGATAAAGATTTAGTAAAAGAAAAAGTCAGCAGAGTTACAGGTCTAAAAAGGCGTAGAAAAGTATATTATTTAACTCCCGACGGGATGAAAAAAGCAAAAAAAATTCGAAAAAAGCTTGAGAAGAAAAATATCATAGTTAAAAAAGAATCTTCAGAACACGAAATTGAATTAGGTAGTATTAGTTCAACATTTGATTTGGATATCTCACTTTTAGAGATTTTGAATAAAATAAATGGAAATAATGTCCTTGATCTATCAAAATCCGAAAAATTAGGTGATTCTATATTTACTGGAAGAGATTCTGAAATCAAGTTTCTAACTGAAAAATTCATGGATGTTAAGAAAGAAGGATGTAACACCATCTTTGTTAAAGGAAAAGCAGGGATAGGAAAAACAAGAATGTTAAATGAGTTTGAAAAAAAGTTATCTAATGAAAATTCAATATTTATTAAAGGTTCAGGACACTATGACTTTTCAGAACCATATCTTCCCTTCCAAAAAGCCTTCAAAAATTATCCAGATGAAAAATCTAATTCACCACTGACATTTTTTGAACATCCATTTGATGATAATCAAAATGAATTAGATGACATTGAAATGAAGCGAAGTTTGATGTT
This sequence comes from Thermoplasmata archaeon, assembly GCA_003551065.1. Classification (GTDB taxonomy): domain Archaea; phylum Thermoplasmatota; class Thermoplasmata; order Halarchaeoplasmatales; family Halarchaeoplasmataceae; genus Saliniplasma. The sequence continues at coordinate 11,187 of PULU01000055.1, forward strand.
CTCAAAAACGACTAAAAATATTAAGGAATTAGCTAAAGATAAAACGTTGGTCCTTTTTATAGATGACCTCCAGAGGGTTGACAAATCTTCATTGATACTTTTCCATTACCTCGCGGATAATCTTAGAGATTCTCCAGTTCTACTTATTGGTGCTTACCGGCCCGAAGACCTTGATAACAATGAATTTTTAAAAGAAATTTTATTAAGAATGAGTAGAGAGCATCTGTATGAAGAGATAGAGTTAGAAGAACTTACATGGGAAAATATAAAAGAACTTATTAAAGGTTTTTTAGGTAACATTGAGATACCTGATGAATACGCCCATTTGATCTACAAGATTTCAGAGGGAAATCCACTCTTCTCTAAAGAACTCATAAAACAAATGGTTGATGACGGGATCGTTAAACCAAAGGAATATAAATTTCCTTCAGACCTTGATGATATTGAGATTCCAAAAGTTGTGAATGCAATTATAGAAAGTAGGATTGAAAGATTAGACAATGAATGTTTACGGGTGTTGCAGATAGGAAGTGTGATAGGAGAAATTATCCAATTTGATTTATTACGACACGTTACTGGTCATGAACCCTTCGACCTTTTAGATTTCGTCGAATTGCTTATTGATTTGCACATATGGGAAGAATATGAAGGTGAAGATGATTTCTGTTTTACTCATGGATTGATTCAAACAACGGTTTATGAAAGCATATCTAATCCCGTGAAAAAAGAGCTACACAGACAAGTCGCAGAATACATAGAAGAGATTTACATAGATGAACTAGAAAATTTCTATTCTAAACTAGGTTACCATTACATGATGTGCGAAGATTTTTCTACAGGCTTTACCTATTTTTATAAAGCTGGTAAAAAAGCTGAAAGGGTATATGCCCAGGAAAATGCTGTGGAAATGTATGAGGAGGCTTTACTGTTATCGGAAAAAGCTGGTATGGATGATCAACACAATGATACACTGGAGAGAGTTGGAGATGTCAAAATTATATTGGGAGATTATGAAGATAGTTTAAAATATTACAATAAGATACAAATAAAAAACAAAAGTGTGAAAACACAACAAAGAATCTATCGAAAGATTGCATCTGTCTATCTCAATAAAACTGATTTAGATAAAGCTCAAGAAGTTGTGGAAAAAGGTTTAGAAATTCAATCAGAATCGACTGAAGAAACAGCTAGATTACTCTACAAAAGAGGATTAATCAATATGCGAAAGGGAGGATATGATTCCGCAGAGGAATATTTTCGAGATGCGTTAAAAGTTGTTAAGGATCATGGTAACGATATCGACCTAGCAAATATTTACCATGTTTTAGGTACAAATCACTCTCATAGGAATGAATACAACAAAGCTATAAAATTTTTAGAGAAAGGGTTGGACATTCGAACAAAAAACGATGACTTATATGGAAAGGCTTTTTCTTATACAAATATAGGAGTGGTCAATCTACATCTTGGTAAGATAAATGAATCGATAGAATGCTTTAAAAAAGGGATAAAGATATTTGAAAAGATTGGAGATAAAGGAAACATGGGTATGCTTTACACTAATATGGGAAACAGTTATATGAGAAATGGAGAGCTACAAAAAGCCTATGAAAATCATAAAAAAAGCTACGATATATTCAAAGATATAGGTCGTAAGAGAGGAATAAATATATCTTTAAATAATCTAGGTGACTATTATCTATTGATAGGGGATCTAGAAAATGCTGAAAAACATTATGAAAATAGCTTGTGCATGAGCAAAGATATAGGTCTGAATTTTGGAATTGCGATTGGGTATAATAACTTAGGAATAGTGCAACATCATAGAGGAAATAAAGAAAAAGCAAGAGAATATTATATAAATTCTATCGAGAAGAGTGAAGAGATAGGTAATAAAAAAGTTTTAATTAATGCTCTTTCAGGCTTAGCAGATACTTATATCAATGAAGATTTTGAAAAAGCATCAAGATTTGCAAATAGAGGTTTGAAGATATCTAAAGAAATCGAATCAGATGTTGAAGAAGGTATGATATATAGGACCTTGGGGAAACTATACAGAGAAAATAAAAAGATGGATTTGTCAAAAGATTATTTCGAGAAAGGAAAAAAGATATTAGAAAATACAGATGAAAAGATAGAATTGGCAAAATTGTTATTTGAATATGCAATTTTTTGGAAAAAAAAGAAGAATGATGAAAAATCCAGCCAAACCTTTAACAAAGCGAATTGTATATTCAAAGAGTTAGGGATAGATCTTTGGACCGATAAGTGCAAAACGGAGTGGGCAAAATAGTGTGATTTTTTCACAAATTTTTACGGCTTAAAAAGTATAGAACACCATTTGATTCATTTATTCCTTTACTCTTCGATCCAGGCCTTACCATCATCAAGTTTGACCTTTCCTTCCGCAAAAGCTCCAACCACCCAAGGAAGAAGTTCGTGCTCTACCTCTAAAACCCTCTCGGATAAACTATCGACATCGTCGTGAGGTTTTACTTCAACACACCTCTGGTCGATTATCGGACCCATATCGACTTCGTTCGTAACAAAATGTACCGAACAACCGGTCCTTTTCATACCAGCTTCCAAAACTGATTCGTGAACTTTTTCACCGTAAAATCCGGGACCTCCGAATAGAGGCAGTAAAGCTGGATGGATGTTGATCAATCTTCCGTAGTATTTATCAACAAAATAATCCGTAAATATCCTCATATATCCTGCTAGAACTATAAGATCTGGATTATACTGATCTATCACTTCTGAGACTTCTTCTTCATGTTCTTCACGACTTTTACCACGATGATCTATCACTCGGTGATCGATATCGTTTTCTTTAGCCCTTTCGACACAGTAAGCCCCAGGATTGTTACAGATCAATAAGACCACGTTTGCATCGATCTCACTTTGGTTTGATGCGTCGATTATCGATTGGAAATCAGTCCCACTTCCAGAAGCCAATACTGCTACGTCGATCATGTTTCTCAGAAAGCAAATATACTGATAAAATAAAAAAGATTCGGCCGTGTTCTAAATTCCATTCAAAAAGTTAATATCCCTGTTATACCGATGTGATTGTAGAGGTAGAATAAATATGAGCGATTTCTGGGACGATTTTGAAGATTATCCACTGAAAAAGGAATACGATATCTGTGACTTTATCGAAAAAATAAAAAACAAAATCGATAAGGAGTTCAGGAAGCTTAATGATGAATACCATCCTGCGATTCTAGGGGAGGACAACGGCAATAAGTTATACTCATTGATCAGAGAAAGGGAGCCTGAAGTAGTGGTGGAAACAGGTGTTTGCAACGGTTTCTCATCTTCTGTGATATTGAAAGCGTTATCGGAGAACGGGAAAGGTAAACTTTATTCGATAGATTTACCGGAATATATCGAACCAGGGGAAGAACCGGACGGAAGAACAGGTGCCGTGGTACCAGCCACAAAATATTCCGGGTGGGTAGTTCCAGACAGATTCAGATCCAATTGGACACATATCCTTGGAAACTCGTTCTACGAAACTCCTAGATTGATGGAAAGAATCTCGAAGATCGATTTATTCATCCACGATAGTGATCACTCCTATGAGGGGATGATGTTCGAATTTTCCATGGCCTGGAAACACTTGAAAGATAACGGTTTATTGATGGCAGATAACATCGATTACTCCGATGCCTTTGCTGATTTTGCAAATGCTAAAGATAGGACAAAATACAGATTGGGTGTGATGGGACTTATAATAAAGTGAGATAAATACAGGAAAAGATTTAAAAGAGAGACCCTTTTCCCAGTTTTAGAATGTGGATCAATTGGTTCGGTTTCTTGTTGGCGATGGTCGTGATCGTTCTTGGTGCCAAATATCATCTCACACTAGCATTATTTTTTGGGAGCATTATACTCGGAATTTTTACCCTCACTCCAATTGAAATCCTAAATCAGCTTTATATCACTATCACTACTCCAAACACTATTTTTTTAATACTAGCCCTGGGAATAATACCCCTGATAGGTGGCATCCTTCAGGAAAGTGGAGGACTCGAAGATATCATCGAAAATCTCAGGATCGGGAAACGTCCATTTTTGGGATCGACTCCGGCTTTCATAGGTCTTTTACCCATCCCGGGTGGCGCTCTTTTCTCCGCACCAGTCATAGACAAGGCTGGAAGTGGTTTACCAGGCTACATAAAAACCGGAATCAATGTCTGGTTCAGACATATAATTTATTTTATTTATCCCATATCCTATGCGATAATCGTTGCTGCTGATCACGCAAATCTTTCTGTTTTCAATATCATAATATTTCAGACTCCTTTCTTCATATTCACCATTATCTTAGGTTATTTTTTCCTACTTAAAAAAGCAGATGGTGAAATGATTTATGATTCTGAGATCGATATACCTTCTCTTATCCCTCCCATGTTAGTACTTCTAGCCGCTCCTGTGATCTGGGCAGGACTGAGTTATGGTGTCGGTATTTCCGAACATTTGGAAAATATCTTCGTATTGATTGCTGTTTCTATCAGTTTGATTTTAGCGATTTACTTCATAGATAAAGGAAAAAAATCGTTAATAAAAAGAGCTGCGTACGAGATGAAGCCATGGAATTTTATGATATTGGTTTTCACGCTTTACTTTTTTATCAACATATTCCATTCCTCAGGCATAGAAGGTATGATAAGTGAGCTAGCTGTCCCTGGGGTTGGATTGTTAGTAGGGATTGGATTTCTACTAGGTTTTGGAACAGGTAGGATAATGGTACCTGCCTCGATAATAGCTCCAATTTATATTGCCTCAGAAGGTTCTTTTTCTTTGTGGGCGTTCCAGGCCATGTATGTTGCCATCTTTGCAGGTTATATAGTCACACCTGTGCATCCATGTATCAGTATCTCTTTAGAATACTTCGATGGAGACATGAACAAGTTCCTAAAACTGATGTTACCTATGTTAGCGATATCTATCGGTGTTGCATCGATACTCTTTTTACTGTTCGGTTAGATCTAGTGATATATCGATAGACCTTATCTGGTGAGTTAAAGCCCCTACCGATATCATATCGACACCGGTTTCTGCAACATCTCTTATATTTTCTATAGTTATACCTCCAGATGCCTCTATTATAGCTCTATCTCCGATGATCTCAACAGCTTCCCTCATCTCATCAGCTTCCATATTATCCAACATGATTATATGCGCACCTGCTTCTAGGGCCTCTTCGATTTCATCAATCGATTCGATCTCCACTTCGATCTTAACAGTATGTCCAGTTTTTACTTTCTCGATGGCTTCTTTGACTCCACCAGCAGAGCGGATATGATTGTCTTTTATAAGAACTGCATCATAAAGGCCCATGCGGTGATTCGTACCTCCTCCGACTCTTACAGCGTATTTTTCTAAAATCCGTAGGTTTGGAGTGGTTTTACGGGTATCAACGACCCTTGCACCTGTTCCTTCAATCTTCTTCACATGATCTCTTGTATTAGTTGCTATACCAGATAATCTTTGTAAGAAATTTAGAGCTAGTCTCTCCCCTTTTAATATAGACTGAGTTCTACCACTTATTTCTGCAACTTTATCACCGATTTTGACAGTTTCTCCCTCTTCTTTTAAAATAGAAAATTCTACCTCATCATCGAGTTCCTTGAAAACCAACTCTGCTACAGGTAGTCCTGCAAGTACTCCATCTTCCTTGAAGAATATTTCAGCTTTACTGGTTTCATATTTTTTGATAACGTTTTCTGTCGTGATATCGCCGGTACCTAGGTCCTCCCCTAGTGCGTTTTTTACGATCATCCTAACCTTCTGCATGTTCATTTTACGTACCCCTTGTGATGATTGATATTCAATATAGTATGTTTATCTTTCCATTTAGACTTTGTATCCGGAAAGTCCGAGCGGTAGTGTGCTCCTCTACTTTCTTCTCTTAAAAGTGCCGAGCGTGTGATCAACATACCTACTCTAAGCAAATTCTTGGCTTCATAAGCATGGGTATTCCAGGAATTGATTGATCCCAAGGTCTCGATCTTATCTTTGAGCCATGAATCAAGTTCTAAGAGTTTATTCCTGTTTCTTATTATACCTGCATCATCCATCATCTTACTTCTCATATCATCCCTTAAATCCTTCAGATCTATATCGGGTTCTCCGATATCAGGTATCTCCATAGGACTTTCGATTTCTATAGGCCGATTCAACCCCTCAGCCCTAATATCCTCGTATATCCTGTGTCCAAAAACGATCCCATCCAGTAAGGAATTACTAGCTAATCGGTTAGCACCGTGTACTCCGTTACAAGCTACCTCGCCGCAGGCATAAAGACCTTGGATAGATGTCCGTCCGTTTATATCAGTTTTAACTCCTCCGATCATATAATGGGCCGAAGGAACTACTGGTATCAGATCTTCAGCCATGTTGATACCATGATCCTGAAGTTTGTGATAGATCTTCGGGAAACGACCTTTAAGATATTTTTCATCTAAGTGACTGACATCCAACCATATATTTTCACTTCCGGACTTTTCCATCTCATGGACCATAGCTCGGGCAACGACATCTCTCGGGGCTAATTCCGCATCCTTGTGATGATCTTCCATGAACCGATGACCTTCTTCATTCCGTAAGATCCCACCCTCACCTCTGACAGTTTCAGATATCAGAAATGAAACTCCAGCAGGATGGTATAGAGCTGTTGGATGGAACTGAATAAATTCCATATCCGTGATATCGGCACCGGCCCTATATGCAACTGCAACTCCATCCCCGGTGGTGACACCTGGGTTCGTGGTATTTTTATAGACCATACCGCAACCCCCACTGGCTAAGATCCCATAGGATGCATGATAAAAGGATAAGGTTTTTTTATCGTGGTCCCAGCACAATGCTCCAGCGAACTTGTTACTCTTTACTTTAAGATCTATGAGAAAATTCCTCTCTTTTAATTCTATATTATTATTTCCTCTGACTACATCTGTAAGAGATTCCCTGATCTCCTCACCTGTCGCATCTCCTCTAGCATGCAGTACCCTTCTCCTACTGTGAGCACCCTCCCTAGCTAGATCCAATTCTCCCTCGATAAAATCGAATCTAGTCCCTAATTCGATGAGTTCCTTGACTCTGTCCGGACCTTCCTTTACTAAAACTTTAACGGCTTTTTTATTACAAAAATCGTCTCCAGCTTCTAGAGTATCTTCCATATGCAATTCCCAAGAATCGCCCTTATCTAGAACAGCCGCTATTCCACCTTGGGCATACTGTGTACTACTTTCTTGAACTTCATCTTTTGTGATTATATGAACGTGACCTAACCTACTCAATTTCAAAGCTGTGTAAAGGCCAGCTATGCCGCTCCCTACGACTAGAAAATCAGTTTCGATACATTCATGAGTGTTCGATATCATTCATTTCCTCTTCCTATCCGGACCATCCGTTCTAAGGGTTTCTTAGCTCTGTGTGCTAGTTCCTCGTCAACGGTCACGATAGGCTCTAGGTTTTCAAGGGATTTGAGAACTTTTTCTAGAGTTATCTTTTTCATGTTCTGACAGGTTGGATTACCCGGAAAATGATATTCCTTATCTGGAACTTCTTTCTTCAATCTATGTCCCATCTCTTTTTCAGTACCGATGATCATATGGTTTTTATCTGATTCATGAGCTCTTCTCAATATCCCCGCTGTGGACTCTGTATAATCTGCCATGTCTACGACCTCTGGCCTGCATTCGGGATGTACGACTATCTCAGCATCAGGGTATTTATCAACTAATTGCTGTACATCATCCAGGGTGATCTTATCATGAGTACCACAAAATCCATCCCATATATCGACTTCTTTGTCTTTTACGAATCTAGTTATGTAATGACCGAGATTCTTATCCGGAACGAAAAGAACCTTCGGTTCATCCACACTTTCAACAACTTTTACGGCATTAGAAGATGTGCAGCAGATGGCAGATTCAGCCTTTGTTTCCGCTTTTGTATTGACGTATGAAACCACAGCGGTGTTCGGGTTCTTTTGTTTATATTCCAAAAGGTCATCGAGATCCACCATCTCAGCCATTGGACAGCCCGCTTTGAGTTCTGGATGTATGATATTCTTATCTGGGTTAAGTATAACTGCGGATTCCACCATGAACTCTACTCCGCAAAAAATAACGTTTTTAACATCTAGTCCGGTCACTTTTTTAGCTAGACCGAAAGAATCTCCTACAAAATCGGCGATATCCTGGATCTCTCCGGCCTGATAGTTATGTGCGACAATGACTGCATCATTTTCCTCTTTAAATCCATTGATGCTATCGATCAAAGACATAGATTTCCCATATATAACTCTATTATAAGTTTTTACCTTTTATCATGTTCTATTTATTCGATGGTAACACTTTTTATCTTGATCTTTGATGTCGGTACATCCCCTCTACGATCCATAGTTGTAGTGTTCACCGATTCTATCTCGTCAACTACATCCATCCCATCTATGACTTTACCGAATACACAGTAACCTGGAGGATTCTTATCATAGTCCAATCCTCGGTTGTCGACGGTATTTATAAAGAACTGGCTGGTTGCAGAATGCGGATCCGAAGTTCTAGCCATGGCTATGGTACCTCTTTCATTTCTATGGCCGCTCTTTTTTGCCTCGTTCATAATTGGTTGGTAGGTTGGTTCTTTAACTTCCAGATTAGGCTTCAAACCTCCACCCTGTATCATGAATCCTTCTATGACCCTGTGAAAAATAAGCCCTTCGAAGAATCCATCTTCAGCATATTTGATAAAGTTCTCCACGGTTTTAGGTGCGTCTTCTTTGAACAACTCTAATTTGATCGTTCCTTTGTTAGTTTCTATCACAGCTTTTGGATTTTCACTTGACATGGATGGGGGAATCATCGTGGATAAATAAAACCTTTGTTTTGATTTTGAACAGAAGTGTACGAAAAACTATTAAATTTTCAGATATTACCCTATCCGATGAGCAAGATAGATATCGTAACTATAAACGAGGTTAAAATTCAAACTCCAAGTATCAAATCATTATTCTTCGATTGGTATAAAGAGATCGATCCAGGTCAGTTCGTAATGATTTGGGTTCCGGGAGTAGATGAAGTTCCCATGAGTTTGTCCCACAAGGAAGAAGTGCAGGGTATCACGGTTAGAAATGTTGGTAAAGCCACGGAAGCACTTCATGAGTTTCAAGAAGGAGACAAACTCGGTATTCGTGGCCCCTTCGGTAGAGGATATTCATTAGAGTCCGATAATGTGTTAGCGGTGATAGGTGGGATAGGAGGTGCGTCTGTAAGACCTGCGATAGTCGATCTGATTTCTAAGAATAAGAACGTAAAATGTGCCTTAGGCGCTGAAACCAAGGAGGAGCTTCTCTTCGAAGATGAGCTGTCTGATATGACTCATTTACATGTGACGACAGATGACGGAACCAAGGGACACGAGGGATTCGTCACCGAGATCATAGAAGATATGATGAATGATATCGATTGTGTGATCACTTGTGGACCGGAGCCGATGATGCAGAGGACGGTTGAGATAGCTTCTAATAATAGTATACCCGTCCAGGCATCACTGGAAAGGTACATGAAATGTGGTATGGGCCTATGCGATTCCTGCTCTATAAACGGGCTTCAGGTGTGCAGAGATGGACCAGTATTTTACGATGACGAAATGAAAAAAATGAAAGAATTCGGTAAGTTCGAAAGGGATAAGAGCGGTAGGAAAGTTCGCCTCTGCCGATAGTTAGATTCCCAAAGTTTTATTACCAAGATAATTCTGAGATTACAACGTCAGAGAAGGTTGTAAACTCTGAAGCTTTTATCACACTGCGGGGGTACCCGAGCATGGCCAAAGGGGCAAGGCTTAGGACCTTGTTGCACAGGCATCCGAGGGTTCAAATCCCTCCCCCCGCATTTATCACACTTCTTGAACGTATGTGAAAGAAGTTGATAAAGATGGGCAGCGAACGTTAGTGAGTTGCTAGGCACTTTTTTGGGAAAAAACTGCACTAAAAACGTGTGGGGCTATCAGAGATAGCCCTTAAAAAAGGTTTTCAAAAAATGCTTTTATCATACACTCAACCAAAAATAGCTTCAAATTTCTTCATTCTAGTAAAACTTAAGTAACATATCGTTATGCTTAATAAAACATAAAGGTGGAGATATGAAAAGGTTAGTCGCACTCAGCTGTCTCCTATTACTGTCATCGGTATCGATCATCGGATGTATAGGATTTGATGATGACGAAATAATGAAAATATATCATGCGGGGTCACTATCCGGACCGTTTTCAGAACTTGAAAGAAAGTTCGAGAAAGAATACCCAGACATTGAGGTCAGAAGGGAGATGGCCGGGAGTGTTGAAACGGTCAGAAAGATCACTGACCAAGGCCAAGAAGCCGATATCGTAGGTGTGGCCGACTACTCGTTGATATCCGATCTCATGTACGATGATTTCGCCTCTTGGACTATAGAATTTGCGACTAATAGTATGGTTCTAGCTTATACTGAATATAGTAATCATGCCGAAGAGATTACTTCAAATAATTGGTTCGAGATACTGCAGAGAGAGGACGTAAAATTCGGTTTCAGTAGTCCAAATCACGATCCCTGTGGATACCGTTCCCAGATGGTTATCCGCCTTGCTCAGGAGCATTATGAAGAGGAGGACCTGTTCGAAAAACTCATCGAAGGATACACGGATATAAAAGAAGAGGACGGACATATAAGGGTCCCTGAGAACTTAAATCATGACGTATCCAAGATCATGGTCAGACCGGCGGAGATGGAACTGATCTATGGTTTGGAAACCGGTGATATAGATTACCTTTTCATATACCAGAGTGTAGTTCAACAGCACGAAAATCTAGATATGGTATCTTTACCTCCTGAAATCGATCTAGGGAGTCCTGAACATGGGGATTTTTATGGATATGTGTCATTGACAATGTCTACCGGAAAAACCGTAGTTGGACAGCCGATAGTCTATGGTATAACTATACCCACCACGGTGAGGAACGTTGAAGGTGCAGAACTTTTTATAGAGTTTTTACTCTCAGAATCAGGTAAGGAAGTGATCCAAGATATGGGACAGGAGCCTGTTGATCCAGCCATTGTAGATAACATAGAGGAACTACCTGAAGAGCTTAGAGGATTTGTGATGGAAAAAAATTCAGGTGATTATCCTTGAAAAGATCTCTGAGTATAATCTCTATTGTATTAGTTCTCACACCGATGATAGCTATACTTTATTTCTTAGACCTCTGGGTACCTCTGATCTTATTCTTCGGTTTCTCCCTCATCGCATTATACTTTTTCGGTGTTAAGAAGGAAGATATCACATTCGTGATCTTCTCTATACTCGGTATGTTCCTGGTGCTCTTCATTTTTCTACCATTGGCTGAATTGATGATTGATGCTCTTCCTGAACTCAGCCGAGCTGTCGAAGATCCTAACACCATAAATGCCATCATGGTGAGTATGACTGGTGCCTTCGTAGCCACGTTGATAGGACTAATATTCGGAGTACCGTTAGCCTATACCTTATCTAGAAAAGATTTTCACGGTAAGAATCTAGTTGAAGGACTTATCGATCTGCCTATGGTCGTACCACATACGGTTGCGGGTATCGCATTGCTGGTTATATTCAGTAGGAAAGGAACTTTGGGGGAACCACTAAGTGCCGCTGGGATAAATTTCGTAGATGCATTTCCAGGGATAGTCGTAGCTATGCTGTTTGTAAGTATACCTTTCATAGTGAATCAGGTCAGGGAAGGGTTTGAAGATGTAGATCCCAGACTAGAACTAGTGGCTATGAGTCTAGGTGCAGATAGAAAAAAGGCCTTCTTCACGGTCTCTTTACCTTTAGTGAAAAGGAATCTACTATCTGGTGCTGTGATGGGATGGGCTAGAGCGATCAGTGAATTCGGAGCGATAGCGGTTATCGCATTTTATCCACATACCGCTCCAGTATATATCTATAAGGTTTTCACGGAGGTCGGTTTAAGAGCAGCACAACCCATAGCGGCTTTACTATTACTGATCACTTTATCGATATTCATCATCTTAAGAACCGTCACAAAGGGGGGTAGTATATATGATAAAGATTGAAGATATCGCCAGGAGTTGGGGAGATTTCTTCCTTTCAGATATTTCATTGAATATCGATGATGGGGAATACTTCGTAGTTCTTGGCCCAACTGGAGCAGGGAAGACTCTCTTCCTTGAACTACTAGCGGGATTTTACGAACCTGAAAATGGTAAGATATACAAAGATGACGTGGAGATCACTCAACTACCACCACAGAAGAGGGGGTTCGGTTTCGTTTATCAGGATTATATGCTGTTCCCACACCTTAACGTAAAAGATAACATCGCTTATGGGATGAAGATAAACGGAAAATCGGATATAGATAGAAAAGTAGACGAGTTGGCCAAAAAAGTAAGGGTTTATGACCTTTTAAAGAGAAAACCTTCTACTCTCAGCGGCGGTGAAAGGCAGCGAGTTGCCATAGCAAGGGCCTTAGCTTTAGAGCCCGATGTTCTTCTCCTGGACGAACCTTTCGGGTCAGTAGATTATCAAACTGGAGAAACTCTTAGAGATATGATGATAGATCTCCATAAAAGCCTAAGATGTACCATCATCCAGGTGACCCATAACCAAGAAGAAGCGGTCATACTTGGGGACAGGATCGCCGTCATGAAAGATGGGAAAATTAAACAGGTCGGTAATCCAGAAGATATCATGCGTAAGCCCCGTTCTAAATTCGTTGCAGAGTTCGTAGGAACAGGTAACATCTTCCATGGTACTGCGGAAAGAAAAAAAGATGTTTCCATGGTAAATCTCGGAGATATAGAAATTGCATCTTCACATGATTTTCACGGAGATGTTACTCTAACCATACGACCTGAAGACATAATCTTAGCTGAGAATACTTTTGAATCGAGTGCTAGAAATAACTTCAAGGGAAAAGTCAAAGAATTGAATGACAGGGGTATATACCATGAAGTTGTTGTTGATATCGGAGTCCCGTTGGTGGTATATGTGACTAGGCAATCTATAGAGACTTTGAACCTAAAAAAAGGAAAGGAGATATGGACTATATTCAAGGCTTCCTCAGTGCACCTTTTTAAAGAATGAAGGGATTAAAATAAAACAACCTCGACTTCTTCGCCCTTCTCAACCAACTCAACATTCTCCGGGATCTTGAAGTAACCATCTGCCTGGGCCATACTGGTTATAGCTCCAGATTGTTTATAAACAGGATAAGCTTTATCTCCTTCCAACTCGACGGTCATGTACTGTTTTCTACCCAAAGAGGAAGTGATCCTTTTATCAAGGTGAGCACGTGTTTTTCTTTCACACGGAGGAGGTAATGATGCCATCTTTCTAAGAGCAGGTAAAATCAAATGTTGGGCGGTGTTCAAACAAGATGTAGGATAACCGGGCATACCGAAAACCATGGTTCCGTCTACGATCCCAAATAGCGTCGGTTTTCCAGGTTTGAGTTTAACTCCGTGGAATACAACTTTTCCCAGAGAAGATAGAGCGTCTATCAACATATCTTTATCACAGACTGAACTACCTCCAGAAAACAAAACCATATCCATATCTTTGGATTGCTTCTTGATCTCTTCTTTCAGTCCTTCTAAACTATCCTGGACTACGGTTCCTCTAAAGGCCTTACTTCCATTAGATTCGACCATGCTGGTCAAGGTATAAGAATTTACGTCGTATATCTGACCGGGTTTTAATTCCTCATCTAGGGGAACGACCTCGTCACCGGTAGGTATTATGCCGACTTTGGGTTTCTCGTAGACCTTCACTTCTTCCATACCCATGGCGGCTAATGCTCCTATCTGGGCCGGTGATAAAACTTGATCTTTTTTGAGAACGATTTCCCCTTCTTTGATATCCTCACCTTTTGGGGATACGTTTTCACCTGGATGAACCGGTTTATAGATACTGATAGTATCATCGGCTTTCTCGGTGACCTCGACTTTGACTACGGCATCTGCACCATCCGGCATAGGGGCTCCGGTAGCGATCTGAGCACATTCTCCTTCCTCTATCTTTATTGAGGGTTCGTCACCAGCGTGAATGATTCCTATAGACTGAAGTTCCACTGGATCGAACTTACCTGCTCCGTAAGTATCCTCTGCCTTGACTGCAAACCCGTCCATGGCACCTCTTTCGAAAGGTGGGACATACAGGTCACTTTCTACGTTTTCTGACAGTACTCTACCTATAGCTTTTGTTAAATGGATAGTTTCTTTTCGTTTTATTTCATCCACTGAGGTCAATATCTTGTTGACAGCCTCGCTGAACGGGATCAATTCACCAAAGGGTCTCTGTTCACTCATCATTTATTCGCCTCGTAAACAAGGTGACCCAATTCAGGTAGGATCAGCTCTTTCATTCCAAGTTCAACTGCCGACTTCGAACCAGGTAAAGCGAAGACGATCTGACCGTCGTTGACTCCGGCGATAGCCCTGCTTAGAACAGCTGCAGAACCGATCTCTTCATAACTTAGACTTCTAAACAACTCCCCGAAGCCCGAGATCTCCCTGTCGATGATATCCCTTACTGCCTCAGGGGTCACGTCTCTTTTACTTATACCGGTTCCCCCATTCAATATGAAAACCTGTGGGTCCTTCAAACGAAGAGCGTCTTTTATCTCAGATATTTCATCCTTCACCAAACGGTATGAAATAACTCCATGACCGTTCTCTACTAGCATCTCTCTGATCAACTTCCCGGATCCATCAGATTCTTTATCCCGGGTATCACTGACCGTGATAACTGCGCATCTAACTTCCTTGGGTGCCTTATGTTTATGTTCTTTCACTCCCATAATTTCTTACCTCATTAAAGCATTGTTTTCTTCTTTTCAGTAACTTTAACATCTTCTATCTTTGTAGCGGGATACTGACCGTCCTCATCCTTTTCTAAATACTTTACCATATCCCATATTGTCAACAGAGCTGAATTTACACCTGATAGGGCTTCCATCTCGACTCCGGTTTTATAGATCGCTTTTACTGTGCAACCTATTTTGATACCCCCTTCAAGTATTGTAACATCTACATCGACCGATTCTATTGGTATAGGGTGACAATGAGGGATCTCATAAGGTGTCCTTTTAACGGCCTGGATCGCAGATATCTCTGCCACCTTTATCGGGTCCCCTTTTTTGACGGTTCCCTCATCGATGGCTTCAAGGCTTTTCTTACCTAATATTATGGTCCCCTCTGCAGAAGCAGTTCTGTGGACCTCCCTTTTTTCACTGATATCTATCATTCCTGTTCACCTAACCATTCTGTATCCCCTTCCAAAGTAGTTTCTTTTTTCCATAACGGGACGATTTCCTTCAATCTGTCTATACAATATTTGCATGCGGAAAAAGCAGCGTCTCTGTGAGGAGCCGTTACAACTATCCCAACTATGTTATCACCAACGTTTAAAAGACCATATCTGTGAACGATAAAAACATCCTCTACCTTGAAATTGTTAATGGTTTCCTCCCGTACTTTTTTTAATTCCTCTTCTGTCATCTCCGGATATCTCTGTATTTCAAGATTCTTCACTTTTTTTCCTTGGTTGTGGTCTCTAACCACTCCGTTAAAAACGACGACTGCACCTGAACTATCATCTAAGATCCTATCTTTCAACTCATCGATGTTAAAATCATCCTCAGTGACCAATAAATTATCATTCATATCATCAACACCAATACGGTTCCCTATTATCTATAGCCGTCATAAATTTATCCTTTAAGTTTTTACCATTATTCAAATCATCTCTTATATCTACATGATTATCTGTTCGAAGTAAACATGGTTTTAGTTCTGCACTAGATGAGACTCTTAATCGCTTACAATTATTACAAAAAGTACTGTTATGCATCGTCCTTACCAGTTCTATCTCAACATCTGGATCTTTAAAGAAATATTTTTTTCTGGCGTGCATCTTTCTCTTTTCAGTTCTATATGCTCTCTTTTCGAATTCCTCAGCGATACCATCCAGGGGCATATGATGTTTTTTGAAGAATCTTTCATCAATTCCCTCTAAACTGGTTGTCATTTCTATGAGTTGTAAAATAGCTCCTGCCTCTCCGGAGAATTCGACTAACTCTTCTATTTCATCTTCGTTTATCCCTTTCATCAGCAATGTATTGATTTTCACCGGATCTAACCCGACTTCAACTGCTTTTTTGATCCCTTCTTTTACTTCCTCTAACCTATTACATCCCGTAACTTTTTCATAAACATCTGGATCTAAAGTGTCCAAACTCACATTGACCCTATCTAGACCGGCATCTTTAAGTTCTGAACTCATCTCATTTAACAAAATACCATTGGTAGTCATAGATACATCTTCCATGCAATTGTCAGCGATTTTTACGATCTTTACTATATGTGGATGTTGTAAAGGTTCTCCTCCTGAAAACTTGACCTTGGACATCCCCATTTCTTGAGAGATCTCTAATATAGCTTCTATATCTTGATGCGATAAGATATCATAACATGCTTTTTTTTCGCCCTCTCTATGACAGTAAAAACAATCAAGATCACATCTCTGGGTTAGTGAAATACGGATATTATCGATTTCTCTACCGAAAGGATCTCTCATAACGTCATGTTTAACTGAGCATATCCGTTATATAATTTGCGCTTTCCCTAAAGGATATCGCTGCCCGGTGATATCTTTTTATCAGTACTGATCGGACCCAATTCATCCTTCAAGACCATGGCCTTACCGTCTTTAACGATAGATGGTGCTGGACCTTCAAAACTATCTGTGTCCACTGGATCAAATTTTTTATTAGCTACTACCTTTCCATCTGAGAATTCAGCTATTTTCAGGTCATGCTTTTGGAAATCGTTGAATGAAATCTGTTCAGCACCTTTCGTTGTACCTGATATCTGGGTGCCTACATCAGCGTTGGGAACCAACAGCGAAACAACATCATCTTCTTCAGCTGCTAACATCATAGCCTCCGAGGTCACACCTCTCAATTTCGCAGGTTCAAGATTCATCAGTACAACTATTTTCTTACCAGTCAGCTCATCTATATCGTAATAAGGTTTTAAACCAGCTACAAGAGTCCTTTCCTCATCGCCGATATCGACTTTGGTTATGTACAATTTATCAGCATCTGGATGTTCGGTGACTTGTTTGATTTCACCTACCCGTAAGTCTAACTTTTTCAGATCTGATTTTATTTTCTCTTCTGTCATGATATCACTTATATCTATGTTTCTGTACAATGGTTTTGGTTCTTCTATTTCTTTACCCGTTTTAAGTGGTTCGAGGGCATCTTCCCATCTATGTTCATGAACACTACCCTCTTCTCTCAGATATGTCCATAATTCGTCCATACTTTCAGGTAGATATGGAGCACCAGCAATGGATATGGCCTTGACGATACTAAGAGCGATATTTAGAGTGGTCTTGCATCTTTCCTCATCCTCTTTGATCTCGGACCAAGGAGCTTGATCGTTGAAATATCGATTGCCTTCTCTAGAGAGCTCTAACAGAGTCTTGAGCCCGTCTTTGAATCTTCTATTTTCTAGGTTCCTTCCGAGCTTTTCAACCTTATTTTGAATTATGCTTAATATTTGCTCATCCCTTGGGCTCAATTCATTTGCCTCAGGTATGTGACCAAATTTTGAGTGTGTAAAGGACAAAACCCTATGTACGAAATTTCCTAGGTTCCCAACGAGCTCGGAATTGTTCTTCTCTTGGAAATCCTCCCATGTAAAATTGGTATCCTTGAGTTCCGGCATTATCATTGTGACGTAATATCTTACTGCATCGGCATCGAAATTTTTCATCACATCCGGCAACGATACGACTTTACCTCTACTAGTTGAAAATTGCTCACCACCGAGCCGCATGTATTGATTACCCGGGACATCGTATGGTAGATTCAATCCTTCATCGTAACCCATCAACATCGCAGGCCAGATTATAGCATGAAACGGTATGTTATCTTTAGCCAAAAAATAATAATGCTCGCATTCAGGATTTTTCCAAAATTTCTCCCAATCCCCACCTGTTCTCTCCGACCAGAGTATGGATGTTGAAAGATAGCCGATGACCGCTTCGAACCAAACGTATATCTTCTTATCCTCATATCCTTCTACCGGGACAGATATACCCCACTCCATATCTCTAGATATCGGTCTATCTTCTAAACCCCGTTTCAACCAACTTTTAGTGAAGTTCAGCACATGATTTTTCCAATAATCCTTATCTTCGATATAGTCTTCTAATCTATCCTGAAAAGCGGACAATTTAAGGAAAAAATGTTCACTTTCCTTGAGATTGGGTTCACCATCACAGAACATACATCTCGGTGAAAGGAGGTCTTCCGGATCCAGTAGTAAACCACATTCGTCGCACTGATCTCCTTTTACATCCTCCTGACCACAGTTAGGACATGTACCCACTACATACCTGTCCGGTAGGAATCTTTCACAGTGTGGACAGTAAAATGTCTCCATTGTGTCCAAATATATGTATTCCTTTTCGTACAGTGTTTTGAATATGTCCTGAGAGACCCTCTTGTGGGTCGGATTCATGGTGTAAGTGAAGAGAGTGAACTCGACATTCAGATCATCAAGTGCTTTACTGTTGATCCTATGATATTTTTCAGCTACCTCTTCTGGTTGGACCCCTTCCTCTTCAGCTTTTACTGCCACCGGGGTTCCATGCTGATCAGACCCAGAGACCATAAGAACTTCGTTACCGTTCATCTTGTGATATCTTCTGAATATATCTGGTGGTAGATAACATCCACCGACCTGGCCGATATGTATCGCACCGTTAGCATATGGCCACGCAACTCCTATCATTATCCGTTTCATGAAACATACCTAATATTTCTTACAATATAAATCCAATGATTAGCTAGATTAAATATAAAGACATACGATCAACCTCTATTTCATAATCTTTATATAAATACACATCTTTGCTCAATCTAGTGGTTCCCATAGAAGCCATATATCTGATAGCTTATAATATCCTACTACCTATAATTATTATACCTTTAGCGTGGCATATTTACCAGGAAAAATGGCCCCAAATTTAGTTATTCATAATACATAATATGGTTTTTATCATCAAAATTTCAAGAGATATATAATTCTATCGAAAGAAAAAATGAAAAATTATATGAGTTACTTTACTCATCCCTTCCCAATAATAAATACACGAAGTGATAACATGGGAAAGAACAAATATGACGTGAAGAGAGGTCATTTCAAACATATAGAAGGTGACCAGTTAAAAGAATTGATGATCGAGATCTTCGAAGAAGTTGAAGAGAAAGATGAAAAACTAGTAACATCTTACGGAGCTATCGATCGTCTTGAAATCTGGACTGAAGGCAGGACAGGACTTTGGGTTGATGTCGAGATGGATGAAGATGCTGACGAACAGGAAGCTATGGAAACCATATCCAAGTGGAACGATTTTTTAGAAAGAGCAACTGGATTCAATGCAAAGAAAAGAAGAGAAAGAGCGAAGAAGAAAGCAAAGAAGTCTTGATAAATACTATATATTTGAAATATTTTACTCAATCGTGATTGTATGGCTGACGAAAATAAATTGGCAAACCCCGCTCCCCTTGGTCTGATGGGTTTTGGTATGACTACGGTACTGTTGAATATTTATAATGCACAAAACATCAGCCCAAGTAGTATGATCCTTGCTATGGGTATCTTCTACGGTGGTTTCGCACAGCTGATAGCCGGCTGGTGGGAGATCAAACAAAAGAACACCTTTGCAGGGGTAGCCTTCAGTTCCTATGGCCTGTTTTGGCTTACTTTCGTAGGTTTACGTATTATACCTGCTGTTGTCGAAGGTATAGAACCACCTAGTTATATGGCCACCGCAGCCTATCTTGCCATGTGGGGACTGTTCACAGGATGGATGTTCATTTCTACCCTAAAATTGAACAGAGCACTACAGGTGGTATTTTCCACCTTGACAATACTATTCTTCCTACTGGCACTAGCATACGCTGTAGGTCCTACATCAGATCTAGGCCAGATGATATATACCATCGCAGGTATCGAAGGGATCATCTGTGGATTCAGTGCGATCTACACAGCGATGGCCGAGGTCACCAATGAGTACTACGGAAAGACCATATTCCCCATAGGACCCGTTGAGTGATGATGGTTCTAGTTCGATATCACAAACCAAGTGGAGATACCAGAGAGTGGGAACAGACACTACTG
This sequence comes from Thermoplasmata archaeon, assembly GCA_003551065.1. Taxonomy (GTDB): domain Archaea; phylum Thermoplasmatota; class Thermoplasmata; order Halarchaeoplasmatales; family Halarchaeoplasmataceae; genus Saliniplasma. Next base: position 31,430 of record PULU01000055.1, read on the forward strand.
GCGGATAGAGAGGAAATGATCGTATCCACCTTTCGATTCCGCCTTAAAAAACCTTTTTCACCTTTTGATTCCCGTATTTTGATCAAAGACGGTTATTATGGAGTTATGTTTGATCTATTTGACAATTGGTATAACGTTGTCAAAGTATACGATAAAAATAAAAATCTAGTTGGGTATTATTCAGATATCCGAACCCCACCAATAAGGATAAAAAATGGTTATGAAGCTACAGACCTGTTCCTAGACTTTTGGGTTGAACTAGATAGAAGCTACATAATTTTAGACCTCGATGAATTTCAGGTAGCTAATTTATCTAAAGATTTGAAGAACCAGGCAAGGGATGTCGCAAAAAAATTGAAAGATATGATAGAAAACAATGTGTATCCGCCAAAGATTGTTAGTTCGTTCAATATATCTGCAGATGAAATCGGTGAGATTTAATCTATGAAAATCGATATCTAGGTGTTGACCGAAAAAGCCGGCGGGTACAAAACTTATTTCCGATTATTTATAATATGTTTTTAATACCCTCGCCTATCTTCTAGTATATAAACCTATATAAAGCGTCATACAGTTTCTTTAAAATTCCCTAAGGAAATAGACCAGGAGTTGTCTGACGAAAGCTTTTTTATGGATTAATACATCGTTACATTTCCCTAGCCCGCTCCTTTAATGCGGTCAAACCGGGTGGAAAGCAGATGCCTTAACAGGTGTATATAGTCCGTTTCGATTTCCACATGAAATAAAGGGGTGGTTAGGCATAAGCCCTGATTATCAAAGTATGGTCATAATCGTATTTAAACGATATCACATACCTTCAAGTCCAGAAGATTGATCATTGATATCAGGGGGAGATAAATATGGAAGGAAACGTATTCAGCACATACATAAGTTCAAAGCCCCTGTTCAAAGGGGATCGGGATATCTTAAGACCATCCTATATACCTGAGGAGTTACCTCACCGTGAGAAATACATAAATGATTTAGCTTCAATTATGGTAACAGCTCTTCGAGGTAACAGACCATCTAATGTATTGATATTCGGTAAAACAGGAACTGGTAAAACAGCAGTAGTTCGCTTTCTAGAAAGGGAGATAAACAGATTGAAGAGAGAATCATCTAAAAGTAATCTTGAAGACGATTTCAACAATGAAAATATAGATAGGGTTCAATATGCATATATCAACTGTGAAGTAGTTGATACTCATTATGGCGTTATGAAAAATATAGGTAACAAATTCGTCGAGAAATGGAGCGAACAGATACCTTTTACTGGTTGGCCTATGGAAAAAGTCTATGAATCTTTAAAGGAACGAATCGACGAAAAACCTAGGGTCGTCGTTATAATCTTGGACGAATTGGACAAATTAGTAACTAAAAGCGGAGATTCAGTACTATACCACTTATCTAAAATAAACTCTGAACTTGAGAATAGTAAAGTAAGCTTGATCGGTATATCTAATAATCTGAAATTTACAGAATTTTTAGACCCGCGTGTGAGGAGTCGTTTAGGTGAGGAAAAATTGATATTCCCACCCTATAACGCCGATCAACTCAAGGATATTTTATCCGACAGAGCGAATAAAGCATTCGAGAGCAACGTGATAAGTGAAGAGGTCATATCCCTCTGTTCTGCCTTGGCAGCTCAAGAGCACGGCGACGCAAGGAGAGCTTTGGATCTACTCAGAGTATCTACCGAGATCGCTGAAAGAGAGAACTGTAAGAACATCAATACTAATCATGTTTACAAAGCAAAGAATAAGATAGAACAAGATTGTGTCAGAGAAGCAGTTATCACGCTGCCTACTCACTCTAAAATAGTATTGTATTCGATATTATTGAGTGAGAAAAACGGACACGATAAACTGACAACTGGAGAGGTTTACACAGGTTACAAAGAACTGTGCATACGCTCTGGAATGGATCCCCTCACCCAAAGAAGGATCACCGATCTCATATCTGAACTAGACATGTTAGGTTTGATCAACGCTAGAGTAAAGTCGTTCGGTCGACGAGGAAGGACTAGAGAGATACAAGCTAGTGTACAGAATGGAGATACCATCGATATAATAGAGGATGACGAAAGTATAAAATCCGTAGATGGATTATCCCTTTCTTCTGTGAAACAGACAAAACTGATATAGGATTTTTTAAAACCTTTACTTTTTACTTTTTTATTATCCTTTTCTTATGTGAATTCCCATTATCATCTTCTTTGAGATCTTTCTTAGTATCTCTTTTATAATGATTTATAGAATATTCTAAAACTATGGGTGCCGAAATGATAACTATAATCGAGATTACTAGATTCCGCCATGTATTCGAAGGTATGCTATCGGTTCTACCCATATATATCAATTTGATCGAACCGAACCAAGGTAATTCTCCTCTAGCTTTACCTTCGATCCACTCTATTTTTACCGGTTCTTGGATATTTCGCAGATTACCTTGATCGTAAATACCCCTACCATTCCTGATATTGTTGTCACCCATGGTGATAAAACCATCGTGTCTATAACCATTGTCCTCATCGAGAAAGTTATCTAAGTCTATCTCTAAGATAACATCCCTGTGCCCATAGTCATAGATTATGATATTCTCTGTAAGACCATAGACTCTTTCACCTTCGTCACTCTCCCAATCCACTCCATAAGTTAAGTCCGCAAGAGTAGGGACGTCGAATCCATCTGCAGTTTCATTGTATTCTATGTACACCACTGGTCGATGGATAACTGGAGTTTTGTCTTCTGACCCATCTGGACGGAATATGATCACATCGCCATACTGGCCATAACTACTATAACCAGAGTGTCTACCCTCTACATAAGAAACAATATCATCACGACAGTTGATAGACTTAACAGCGACTATATCACCGGTGTCTATAACCCCTATTTGACTTGCTGGAGGCTCTCCCTCACCGTGACTCATACTGGGAGATTCGATGACAACCATAGGAGGCCATCGTCCCGTATAAACATAAAGTGAACTTAATATGATACCTAATATCAAGAGGGCAATAGCTGCGTCCTTCAAAATCGGTATCAATTCATCTTTGAGATCTTCCATGTCGAAATAATCTACACTACACCTTTATTAAGTATTTTTCTCGAGAATGAACCCAGTTTTAGTCAATTCTTTATAAACTATGTTGATCCCCCTCTCGATATCCCCAATATTTTTCCCGCCAGTACAAACTACCTTTCCAGAACCAAAAAACAACATAACTAGCTTTGGATCTGACATCCTGTACACCAATCCGGGGAATTGCTCTGGTTCGTATTCTGTTCTTTCTAATCCCAATGATATAGCTATCGAACTTAGATTGAGTCTATCTTCAAGGTCTGTGGTCGCTACTATATTTTGGATTTCTATATCAGGTTGTTCCAATACCTCGATGTTATTTTCTTCTAATATTGTTTTGAGATAATCCACCGTTTTATAGATTTGTTCCTCTCGTTTGGCCCCAGTACACACCATCTTTCCACTACCAAATATCAATACTGAAGTTCTAAATTCTTTTTCCCTTAACTTATAGATCACACCTCTAAATTTCTCAGGCTCATATTCAGAACCATCTAACAATTCTACGATCTCATCTAGATCGAAAGAGTTACCTAGTATAACCGAGGCGACTATGTTTTGAACTTCTATCTTGAACACCAATATCCCTCCTATATTTATAGTAAATTCTTTTACGTTGATGTTACTATGAAATATATTCAATATTTATAAAACTTCGCTTTTAATACCTCTTTCGCAAACGAAAGATAATTAAAGCAAAAAGGTTTACAGTAGGACGATGAACAGACCTACTATCGATGAGTATTTTATGTCTATGGCCGAATTATCTGCTTCAAGATCAACTTGTCTTAGAAGAAAGGTAGGGGCAGTGATAGTAAAGGATAAACAGGTTTTGAGCACGGGTTACAACGGTGCTCCAAAAGAACTCCCACATTGTGAAAAGGTTGGATGCCGTAGAAAGAGGATGAAGGTGAAATCTGGTACTAGACATGAATTGTGCAGAGGGGTTCACGCTGAACAAAACGCAGTTATCCAAGCAGCCGTATTTGGAGTAAGTGTTAAGAACGCAACACTTTACTGCACACACCATCCATGTGTTTTATGTATGAAGATATTGATAAATGCAGATATAAAAAGGGTGGTTTACAAAGAAGGGTATCCCGACGATTTATCACAAGAGATGTTGGAAGAAAGTGAGATAGAGATAGAAAAAATTGATTGACATATAAATAATAAAATAAAAGTGGACCATATTTAAGGCCCGATTAAACTGTTTTAAAGGCTAAGTGCATCTACTGGACAGACTTCTATACAGTTTCCACAATCGATGCAGGTCTCCTCGTCTATAATTGCTACTTCTTCTACCGTGATGGCTTCTACCGGACATTCCGGTTCACATTGGCCACAGGCAATACAAGCGTCCTCATCTACGTCTACTACCATTTTATCACGGGGGATGTGAGGTATACTATATATAAAAATTTTACTGAAATCTATAGGCTTAGTGCGTCTACTGGACAGACGTCTACACAATCCCCAATATCTTCGCATATATCGGCATCTACTTTGGCTACATCTTCAATTGTTAACGCATCTACAGGACAGGCTTCCTCGCATAGACCACATGCTATACAGGCATCTTCATCTATCTTGACTACCATCTTATCACGCTGTGAAATAGATAACAAATAATAAAAACCTTTCTGTCAAAACATTCTAGTGTAGAAAAATATAATAATTGGCATCTATGATTGAGTTTCATGCGGATAATACTCGACGAGAATCTGCCGGCTCAAACAAAAAACGAGATAAAAGAGTCCTATGAGAGTGAAGATATATTAGATGTGGATGAATCGTATAAAGGTATACTAGATCTAAGACTAGTGGACAAGATGGATGAAAATGATATCATGATCACCAGGGATAAAGAACTTCACAAAAATCTTTTAGATATAGACAAATACAGCATATATTACGATATACAAAAAAACAATATCGTGGAGATATTGGTTAAAATAAAATATTATCTCAAAGGATATGATCAGCAGACCATCGAAGCTGGTTCTAAAATGAACAACCATATCACAGATGGAGCTAATTCATTACTTAGAAAAAGATTTGAAGAGCTAAAAAAAGAGAATTCTGAACTTAAATGTCGTATGAATGTTCTAGAGGGTAAGTTGGAATCCATATTAAATACTGCAAATTCAGTACTCGATGAAAAAAACTGATGAAAAACTTTTAATAAGTCTAAGTACATATTTTTAGTTGAGAGTGAATAATATGATGGATTCGTTATTAGAAAAGAAACTAAAAAAGATAATGGAAGGGAGTGTAGTAGTAGTGATGGACGACGGGATGTCATTTATAGGTACTCTTAAGGAATTTGATAAAGAAACTCTTGTTCTGAGCGATGTATATCAAGGATCTGCTAGTGAGATAAACTGGGAAGAGGTCAGTGAAGATAATGAAGAGGACATGAAAGAAAAGATGAAGGATAAAAGCGAGAGATATGGATTTGTTGATTGGACAGCAGTTCATCTCGAAGAGGTATATATCAGAGTAGAACATATTTCAAGGATATGGCCCTGGAAGATAGTCGAAAAAGTACCTGCTTTAAGTAAAAAATATAGGGCAGGACCTGTTTATAGAGACAATCATTCTACTCCAAACATATCTGGAAGTATGGATATACCCGAAAGTATGAGAAAACGATAATCAAAACCCTACCCTTTTATTTTCTTTACCTTTTGCTCTAATTCTTCTCTGAGTTCTAAACCTTTATTCTCGCTTCCGAAATAATCTACTCTAGCTGCTATGGCTATCTTGTTTGCAAATAACCTTGCGATCTTGCCTCTTTTATCTGCATCCGCCTTGTGTACATATGGATGTTGTAGGAGCAATCCATGTTTAGGTGGTTTTGTTCCCTTACTAAGGTGACTGAATAGAGCTTTTTCCGCTCCCAAGACCTGTATTGTACTAGAGGGGAGCTTTGCCATCTCTTCCAGCGAGCCGACCTGTGCTATCAATTCCGCACCCAGTTTAACACCAGTCAGTTCAGTGATATTAGGAGCTCTTTCTTTCATCAGATCCTCTACATAATCCCATAATTCATTTCTAAATTCTTTTTTATCCCGTATCAACTTCGCAAATCTCTGATAATTTTTTCTCTCTATCTCTGATATGTTCCCACCGACTGATTCCTGGACCATACCTGTTTTTTCTTGGATCTGATTCCTACCACCAAAGTTTGAAACTAATTCTAAAAAATCCTCGTCATCCACGGATTCTTCGAGTTCGGGATAATGGATAGAATACCAGTCCCGCAACCGTTCCATTAGTTGATTGATAGTTTCGTTAAGGTCTTGGATTGTTTTTACCGCCTTTGCAAGATGTTCACCATGATCTACCGATTCTCTGAGTTCCAACTTACCAAGTCTTGTTAACATTTCTTGAAGTAGATCAGGACCAAAAGAATAGTCCTCTGCTTTTATGAAGCTTGTATCAAATGGCTTCTTTTCCCCAAATTCAGATAACCGATCTTCAGTCACTTTTAAAGGGGAATGTCTTTCAGCAAGGGTTTTTTCTTCATCTAAAACCTCTCCCTTTTTCATTCTATATCTCTTCTTTGCTAGTACTTTAGGGTCCTTTTCAAATAGTATCTTATCTAAGACTTCTCTTTGCTTTAAAACAAAAACCCCGAACCACTTCGTGCATAGAAGTCTTTCATCTTCCTTCGACATATCAACCATCTCACGGTATGGCACACTTTGCTATAAAATTTACCTAACCTTCATCCTCTATTATATACAGATATCCCATAACCTTGATCACTGGTACTTCATCTCCCTCGGTCTCAAAATCTTCTGGTTTTAGTAGTGTGACCGTATCATAGCTTTCAGGATCAAGGACTTTAATCTCATCTTTGCTCTCTGAAACTATGACAGAACGCTGGATCAACTCATCTCCTCCTAAAACCTCGGCGTTTTCTAATCGTTTATAATCCATCAACCTTCTTTCCCCACTTTTTACCACCTTTAAAACGACTTTACCACCGCTGTCTTTGAGTTTTTTGACCCTAAATATTTCATTATCTATTTCTATGAAATCGTTCAACTCATAAGCAGGTATCCTCACAGAGTAGGTCATCCTGTAAATATTTTGACCGTCTTCTCTTCCAGCCAATTTAGCAGAACTTTTTACACTTCCTCCTACAGCTCTAGATATCTCATAAGCTAGATTCTTTGTAACGCCCGAATCACTTAGATAAAAATCTAGACCTCCGTGCATCTCTTCTTGTGCTGTCAGAAACACACTCCTTTTTTCGTCTTTTTTAATCTCTATCCTTTTTTTAACTTTTTCAACAATCAAATTTTTCTGTTCTTCGGTTAATTCTTTGCTGGAGGGTCTTACTTGAAGTATCGCCTCATAGTAATCGCCGTGTATCCTACTGCAAATTGTACACTGGGTTTTTTTGAAAACTATCTTAGAGGATATATACTTCTCAGTGACCATGTCCCCAGACCTTAATTCTACCGAAATATCTGCGATTATATTGTATGGATCCTCCTCGTGAAATTCGACATTGAATGAGAACTTTTCTACTTCATACGGCACTGAAATAGACTCATCTATCTTCTTTAACATTATAGCTTCCATATCTGGACGTTCTATCCAGTTGCTCTTCCTCTTAACACTACCACAAACGGGACAGATCTCTATCTCGATACGTTCATCTATATCGATATTCAATTTCCTTTTTTTGAAACATTCAGAGCATAAGCCATCGAACAATTCATCTGGTTCAGACCCACATTCTACGCAGAACATATCCTTATATCCTCACTATCTGTAAATGTGGTACACCTTCAATCCAGAGTACATCTTCCTCGAATCCAAATCCATTTTCTATGGCTTTATCTACAGTATTTTTACCAACTAGATTAGCTATAGTTGCGCATCTAAATTCTTCCTCTATATCATCTAGTTCCTTTTCTCTACCACCGTAGAATGATTCTTTAACATCTAAATGGAGATCCTCTTCTGCGAATGTTTTTCCTAGCAACTCCTTATCACAGGCAGCTAGTAACTTTTCATTCTGTTGGTCATAAATCTGATAGCTTATCTTCATCATCTACATCTCTTTTTATACAAATTTATACTTTCCCTGTCTTGGCTGCATTATCTGTCCGTTCTGTCTCATCTTCTGTAATTCCTTTCTAACTTTTTCCTGGGATATTCCAGCTTTTTCACCGCGTTCGATGATCTCATCTTCAGGAGCACCACCGTCATGCAACTGTTCAAGCTCTTTGATAATATCTCGTATGTCATGCATTATAGTTCTTTCGCTTGAAGATATACCTGAAGCCACAAAATCTATGTCCAATCCACCTTCAGAAGTGGAAGCTACTTCGTTCAAGAAATATCGAGTCACATTGATAGCCCGTTTTGCATCCTCGTTGGTCACTTTTTTTCTAAGATGAGCTCTAGCACTGGCCTCGGATAACCTTACTAGTGATTCTAATTGTCTTGCAGTGATCGGTATAGCGTCTTCAGTACCTCCACCTGCTCTTATGTCTAGGTAAAAGCTTTCGAGTTCATCTCTAGCATCATCAGTCATGATCGGGTTGACCGTCTTAGCATAAGAAACATACTTCTTCAAAAAGTCCTTCTCGAAGGGAGGTACGAACCTCTTCTCCGGTTCATAAGTATCATCATTTATCATCTTCTCACCGACCTGATGCAGTTCCAATATGTGTTGAGCAATATTTCGGTCTTTTTCTTTATCTGGCTCATCCATTATAGCAAAGATCAGATCGAAACGAGAGATCAACGGAGGTGGTAGTTTGATCTGCTGGGATATATTTTCATGTTTTTCAAATCTACCTAACTCTGGGTTGGCAGCCCCAAGAACCGCACAACGGGAGTTCAATCTTGCATTTATACCTGCTTTAGCCACAGATATACTCTGCTGTTCCATAGCCTCATGCATTGCGCTTCGATCTTCATCTCTCATCTTATCCAATTCGTCAACTGCAGCTATACCATTATCTGCTAATACCAGGGTACCAGCTTCCAAGATCCATTGACTCTCTCCCATGACTTCTTCCCTGACAGCTGCGGCGGTCAGCCCTGCTCCAGTCGTTCCCTTTCCCGATGCATACATCCCCCTAGGCGTCAGGTCAGAGATATATCTCAACAACTGGGATTTTGCGGTTCCTGGATCACCTACTAGTAATATGTGGATATCTCCCCTTACATTGCTACCATCCGGTGTCTTTTTCTTTACTCCGCTGAAGAGCTGAAGTGCTAAACCAGTTTTTATCATCTTCATACCCTGTATACTAGGAGCTATGGAATTCACTAATTTTGAAAATAAACGGGGATCTTTTGATGTGTCCAATATCTCTTTCTTATCCTCATCGGATAACTTAACGTCTTTATACTCATAATCCTGGACTTCGAAACTATTGAGTCTCATGAAGATATTGAATGTTCTAGATTGAGATCCCCCCGGTCCACTTTTTGGAGTCCCATCTAGGATGCCGTTCATAACAATTCTATCACCGGGTGAAACCGTACCCACTAGGTCTTCTCTCGTCCAGCCCTTTAATCTTTGTGGCTGCTCCCCTCCCCTAAGGTCTTCGGGGCTTTCTTGTATCTCCATAGTTTGATAGTCAGTGAACTCAGACTCCTCCAAGATGAGTTTAAAACTGGTTTTATTAGAAGATTTACCACAGCCTTGGCATTCCATCGGTTCTTCGATCTTACCTGCACTCTGTTCTAATCTTAAAGTAGCTCCACATCTCATGCACTGGAAAACCGCTGTAGTCAACCTTGGTCGGACCTCTGTTGCCTTTCGTACTAAACCTTTCACCCCGATGAATTGAGTGAGGTCGTCTGCCCTTAACTCTCTGATACCTTTATTATGTGCTTCTGGAAGATCTTTTATCCTAACCCTTATTGGTAATTCATCGTAACTCGAACCAAGTATCTCGTTTATGGCTTCAGTCGCAGCCTCCAAACACACTCTTGGTTTTTCGTGGATATATTCCGGAAAATCGACTTCGAAGTGATCCATCAATTCTCCATAAGTTATAACCAATGATCTATCATCCGGATAGTTCTCCGCTATCCTAATTATCTCTGATGTGAACCCTTCTTCTTCGAAGAAGAGTTTGAAATTTTCCCGTATCTCATCTTCAGAATATTCTTTCATCTTCATTTCTCCGGATTTTTGTCATATATCTTCGGTTATTAACATTTTACTTGAAAACATGGGGGGTTTTAAATATGGAGGTAGGAGATGAATGAAAGTGGTTGATGGAATTATACACAAATCGATTATATGGGAAAATCTTTTTTGCTTACTAGTGCGATGTAACTTGATATGGTAGAAACTCTCTACTCAAAAAAGATTCCAGTTATTTTAATTTTGTTCATATTAGTTACACCAGCATTAGTATTTATCAATTCAGAAACTCAAGCTTCTGAAATAGGCGAATTTCCATATCCCGGAGACGATTGGTCATGGAGTATGATCGGAACCCAATACGCTCATCAGCTCGGTGAAAAAGGTGATGACGTATTAGTGGCGGTACTGGATACCGGTATAGATTATACACATCCTGATCTCGAAGATAAGATGTGGGATGGTATCGGATATGATTTTGTTAACGGTGATGAGGATCCTATGGATGAGGATGGGCACGGAACTCATGTGGCAGGTATCATAAGCAGTGTAGCTCCTGAAGCAGAGCTCATGGCCCTTAAAGTAGTTGAAGAAGAGGGTGGAAGTTGGCAAGAAGTCTCTGAAGCCATCAGATTCGCCAGGGACTACGGCGCAGATATAATCACAATGAGCTTTGGAGGAGAAAGATCTCCCCTGTCAAGAGCGGTAGAGATGCAGATAGGTCATGCATATGATAGAGATGATACATTATTCGTAAGCTCTGCCGGTAATGACAATACTGATAACGAATATTATCCTGCAGCATATGATAACGTGATCGCTGTATCAGCTATAGATTCTAATAAAGAAAAAGCTAGTTACAGTAATTACGGAGATTGGATAGAGTTGACAGCCCCTGGAGGAGATAGTGGTGATAGGATAATGTCCACTCTCCCGGATGATGGTCACGGAGAAAAAATGGGCACATCTGTGGCATGTCCCTATGTAGCTGGTGTCGCTGCATTAAGGAAAGGAGCTTTTCCTGGATCGAGTAACCAAGATATACGAGAGTCTATTAGGGACACAGCTATCGAACTCGAGGGGCCAAAAGTCCATTTCGGACACGGTCTTGTCAATGCATACCAAGCAGCAGGTGGTGTCACACCTACCCCTCCTATGAATCTAAATGGTGAGGCGGGAGATGGTCTGATCGAATTGAATTGGGAAGAACCTTGGGATCAGGGTATAACAGATATAGAAGAGTTCCATATCTATAGAGGAACCTCCCCAGAAAATATGGATATTATATACGAAACCGAAGAGGCTCATAAAATCGAGTATTTAGACGAAGATGTAATCAACGAACAATTATATTATTATCATATAACAGCATTGAATTCAGAAGGGGAAAGTTATCCTAGTGAAGAGATAACGATCATTCCAAGAGAATCACCGACTCATCCTAGTGAACCACGGAACTTGGAAGCTGAAGAGACAACAGAAGGTATCCGGTTGACCTGGGACAAGCCCTTTGATGATGGAGGTTCTACATTGACTGAATACAGGATATATGTAGGTACAGAATCGGATGATTTAGACTATATAGCAAGTATCGATTCTTCAGAATCATGGTACCTTGATAGAGATTTAGAAACCAATACTACGTACCATTACGCTGTCACATCTGTCAATGAAGAGGGAGAAAGTGGTTTTTCGAATCAGATCAGTCAAATATACTCTCTTGAGTTAGATGATGCAGACCCACCTCCAAACGAATACCCCCCACTTCAGCCCTACGAAGACTATCCATTGATCCCTTTCGTAAACATGGAACCCATGATATTCATCTTGGTCGTTATATTTTCGATCTCATTGGCATGGCTAACCTTTGTTTATTATAGAGAATATAAAAGGAAGGTTGAGAGAGAAAAGAAAAAACGTAGAACCCAAAAGTCAGATCAACGAAAAAAATATTATTGATTTTTTGGGGAGTAACCATAAAAATTAAAAAATTCCTGTAGATTTAGGTATGATAATATGGGAAGCAAGATCAAAGTCACCGTGGGAGATGTAGAACTCAAAGGAGAATTAGCCGATACTGATTGTGCAGAGGTCATCGAAGAGATGCTTCCGTTGGAAAAGAATTTTCAGACATGGGGGCATGAGATCTACTTTACTATAGCTCTTGAGATGGAACTGGATGAAACAGCCAGAAAAGAAGTGGAGGTTGGTACGTTAGCCTACTGGCCACCGGGTAAAGCCATAGCACTGTTCTTCGGTGAAACACCGGATTCAACTACTAAAAAACCTGTAGCAGCAAGTGACGTGAATATAATCGGATCTATCGAAGAAGCTGAAAAATTAAAAAGTGTTAAAGATGAAGGAACGATCAGGATCGAAAATATGTGAAAAGTTCATAGTACCATAAAAGTAATATCATAAAGGTTTACTTCCAAATCATGACCTCTTCAAATAAAGACTTCGACGAAACTCTGAATACCATATATAGTTTTATCAGGGACAAGGTGGAGAAAACCGGCTCCGATAAAGTGATACTTGGATTGAGTGGCGGACTGGATTCTGCAACGGTATTAAAATTATGTATCGACGCACTAGGGAACGATAAAGTTATCTGCCTCATCATGCCAGAATCTGTTTCTCCGGAACAGGACATGGAAGACGCACGTTGGTTAGCATCAGGATGGGATGTCGAGTATCACGATATCGACATAGATGATATTTTGAATGAATTTCCAGCAGATCCTGATAACCGGATGGCTTTTGCAAACCTAAAAGCAAGGATACGAATGTGCCTGGAGTACTACTTTGCAAATGTTGAGAACGGTCTAGTCGTTGGAACAAGTAACAAAAGTGAATTGTTATTGGGCTACACTACAAAATACGGGGACAGTGCTGCAGATTTCCTACCTGTTGGAGATATATACAAGAGTGATTTAAAAAAATTAGCCGAAGCCATCGAAGTCCCAGAAAGATTTTTAAACAAAGTTCCGAGAGCAGGTCTTTGGGAAGGACAAACCGATGAAGATGAATTGGGATATAAGTACGAGGAAATAGACGAAATACTCAAAGGGATCGAAAAAGGATATTCCTTGGAAAGGATCGCTGAGATCAATGGAGTTTCTAAAGAGGCTGTTCAAGATATAAAAACCATGGTGGAAAAGAATGCTCATAAAAGAAAGATACCCACAGTGGCCAAGTTAAGAAGTGCTACTATCGGAGTAGATTGGAGGGAGTTTTCAGATTAAGAGGGGATTTTTATGGTGATGATATTACTTACTGGGATGCCGGGTTCGGGAAAGGAAGAATTTTTAAGAGTAGCAAAAGATCTTGATTTCGATGTGGTCAGGATGGGAGATGTCGTGAGAGCTATTGCTAAACAAGAGAACATACTGATGGACGACATAAGCGTCGGAAGTTTTGCACACGATCAAAGAGAAAACTTCCATTTTGGGATATGGGCTGAAAGGACATTGAACCGGATCGGAGATAGTAAAACCGTCATCGACGGGGTTAGGAGTTACGAGGAGGTCGAGATTTTCAAATCAGAACTTCAGGAGAAGATGGTCATAGTTGCGATCCACACATCCCCCGATACGAGATATGAAAGGTTGAAGAAAAGGGGTAGAGAGGATAAACCAGAAGATTGGGAACAGTTCGTAGAGCGGGATCATCGTGAATTGGATTGGGGGATAGGCAAAATCATCGCCCTAGCCGACAAGATGATAGTTAACGAAGGTACGATCAAGGAGTTCCATGACGAGGTTCAGCAATTTTTTAATGACATTCTAGAGTAATAGACAAAAAAGATATCTGTTTAGTTTCTCTAAGTTAAAAATAATAAAAAAGAAAAGGATCAGGTGATACCTCAGAGATACCACCTAAATCCAAATTTTACTTATCCAGGTGGACGTCCATCTGTGGATATGGGATGTTCAAACCAGCTTCATCGTATCCTTCTTTAAGCTGTTTCTGCAGATCAAAGAATGTGTTCCAGTAGTCGTCTGTTTTCACCCACGGTCGTACAGCTAATGTCACTGCAGAATCGTCCATGGATTTTACTCTAACTTGTGGTTCTGGATTGTCTAGGATGTTAGGGTGCGATTTCAAAATATCTAATGAAGTCTTTATAGCTAGGTTCAGGTCGTCATCATAACCTACACCGGTTTCTATATCGACCCTTCTAGTCGAGTTCCTAGTATAATTTATTATATTGCTGCCCCAAACCAGTTTGTTAGGTACCACGATGTGTTTGTTATCCCTAGTATCTAATTCAGTCAGACTTATGCCTACGGTCTTGATAACGCCTTCTTCTCCGTTGACTTCCACGTAATGTCCAGCCCTGAAAGGCTTTGTGATGGCTATCATCACACCGGCTGCTATGTTGCTCAAGGTGTCTCCCAGTGCAAAACCTAGAACGAAACCTAAGACCACTGATAAGCTTACCAATGCTGCTCCTACCTGTACACCTAAGAACGATAAAGAAACACCGACAACGAAAACATACAGTACGATCCTCAGTATCCGTGTAGTAAATTCAGTAAGTATTTTACGGATATTGTTCCTGAGCATTGCTTTCCTAATCATCCTTGATACAACTTTTACAAGTATGAGACCCACCACTAGTGTAATCACGAACAACATCAAATTCCATATACTGAACCCTACGTATGGTAACTCTTCTTGCAGCCCGTAACCTGCTATTTCCATATTATATCACCGGTAAAGGATAGCACTACATCTATTTCAAATCTTTGATTTAAACAAAATATGGGAAAGTATTTTAATACTACTACTTTTTTTTGCACCTCAGATGGCTAAAAGAAGAAAGAAAGAAGAAGCCGAAGAAGATTACGATTATGAATTCCCTGAATTCGATCGAAAAGAATACATGCTGGACGAGATCAGAAAGGGAAAGTGTGTTTACATAAGTGTAGCTATAGCACCAATTTTTTCAGTTTTGGCTTTATATGTATTCAGATATAGCGGTCATCAAGCTGTTCTCGGATTTTTAGTGGGTTTAGCCGGCCTCGGTGTTCTTAAAACATTATTTCAGGTAGGAGGCATCGAGATAGATGAATTAGGTTTAAAGGAATGGGCTATCAGTGCCGGGATGTATTTTTTCACCTTTTTGGCGATCTGGGTCGTATTGATGAATCCCCCATTCAGTGACTTCGCTCCTCCCGAATTGGAGGATGTAGTTATAGAATTCGAAGAAGATGGAGAGATCATCGCACACGAATATGTTCAAGAGAATATATCTGAGGAAAATAAGGAATACAATGTCACCATCATCGCAACCATCACAGATAATACAGAAGTAGATCATGAAAGTGTGCAGATCTATCTAGATGGAGATTGGTATTACATGGAGCATGAACCAGATACGCATGAATACCGTTTTGATCTCGGAGAAATTGAGGTAGGGGAGGGACATACAGATATAGCATTCCGGATGGAAGACATACACGGTAACGAAGCAGAGGTCTCTGAAAGATTAGATGTAAGA
>PULU01000058.1 GCA_003551065.1 Thermoplasmata archaeon
AAATCAGTAAAAATCTCCTTAGACCGCATGATAGCACCGCCGGAACCTTCCAGTTGTGGATATTCACGCCTGAAGAAACCGCACTTAGCCCCAGGGTTAGCTAATATGCCGGCAAATAGGGACATTAGCAGGGCATCAGAATTATGAGTTACTATATAATCTTTTCCTGCTATATAAAGACCGTTTGGGTTGCTGACTCTAATACAATAAGCCTGTTCTCTTCGCTTTAGTTCTATATTAACTATTTTTTTATGAACTTTGTGGTTTGGGTTTTGACATCTTTCTTTTTTTCTTTTAAGTTTAAATAACTTGTCTTTATCATGACCCTGTATATATAACCTGTATTTATCCTGCTTTCTTTCTCCATTACAGGTTGACTTTTGATTTTCTGACATTGTTACTCTATAGCCTAGACTTCTAATTAAATTAGCTGTGTCTTTGGCTAATTGTTCAGAAACGGTGCAGAAGCTGGCGTGTCCTCTCTTATCAACAGAGCCATCTGTGTCCATTAATCCTTGTGCTAGTTCAAATCGTTTGTCTATACTCCAATATAAGTATTGCTCTGGTATAAACTTATTATTAGATTTAGTACCCCAGAGTTTTAATTTTTTAAGTTTTTCTTTTATATTATTGCAATTACTTATAGCATAACTTATTTCTCTTTCATGGCTTAATAATTTTTCAACTCTTTTTTCTATTTCATTAGCTATTTGTTTATCTCCAGTAGTGAACCTTGCATCTTGACATGAAATTGAACCATCGCCTAGAAGTACACCTAATACATAAGGGTCTATATTCCTGTGGTCATAACGATAAGATTTAGTAAACTGTACTGGTTTTGTTAAAGGTATTTGTAGGTCATAATAACCTTTATCTAGATAATCAATTATTTGTTCAGTAGTCATTAATTGGTATCTTAAACCTTTTTTATTCTTTCCACCTCTAACTTTAGATACTTTCCAAATATGGTCTGAAGTAACTTCTAGAGAAGTCTTGTCAGCAAATTCAACCTCATATATTTCAGTTTTACCTAAATCAATTTTGTGTATAACTTCAGTGTTACCGTGTGTAGGAGAACAAACACGGTCACCTACAGATATATCTTTCATCTTTCTATGACCGTAGGGTGTAACGACATAACTACTAGCAGGGCTTCCTTTTCCTCCGCCGGCTGCTCCTCCATATCCGATAACTTTAGCTTTAGGCTCCTGAATACCATCTGGCATCTCTTCATCGGGCCGTTTAAATATTTTGGGCAAACCTTCCTTGTTTTCGTCAATATAGTACCTAAAAGGAAAGGATAAACCGCAGGCTTTGAGGAAAGTTAGCTGTCGTTTCTGTGGCAGCCACTTTATCTGGGCCCTCTGGCCGGTATTTTTTTTATCTTCCCTCCGTTTTTTTAACACATTCGCACCCTGGTGCACGGAAGGGGTGAAATTTAACGCCATTTTAGTCCACTTCCTCTGCTTCGGCTTCTATTACTGTTGTGTCCAGCTGCTCATTCATATCAGGGGGTACAAACTCTATCCTGATAGGCTTATCCTCATTACCCTGAACTTCAACGGTGGAATGCTCTCTAAATGTTTCGGGCATCTTTCCTTTAATCAGGAACATGAGGAGATTATCACTGAATTTACGCTTATAGCCCACTATTTCGCCCTGATAAAACTGAGGCTCCTTATAGCCCTCTACTGCCCTTCTCTGGGCCTCTGAGATAAGGTAATCGGAGTGTGCCTGGTCGGCTAGCTCGTAATACTTCATAAAAGTTTCATCATCATACCAACCACTGGGGGTATTAGGGCTGATGCCAGTACATTTGGCAGCCTGGCTGACATTGCCTAAGATAGCATAGGCAGCTAAAAAGGCGACCTGGTGGGGTCTAAGCTCCTCGGCAGCTTTAGACTCCCTCATAATGGTGTACATATCGAAGAAATCCTGGCGGTAATCGGGAACATTCTCGTCTTCTGATGATAATTCCCGTTTATCCTCCAAAAACTCGGCCATCTTCTCTATATCGTACTTTGGCTTTATATGTTTCCCGCCTTTTCTAGCCATGCTATAACCTCCTTTTCACCTTTCTTACCTGGGTTTTACCGCACTCGACACACTTCTCTTTAATTCGCATAACCTCAAATTTGCCCTGTTTTTTGAATTTATCGTCCTCGTCAACAGCCTTCCAGGTGTGATAGCAGTCTCTGGGAATACCTTTAAGCCCTAGAGCCCTTCTGGCACTCCTTCTGTCCGGCATATTACCCCTCCTGATGCATTTTTAGCATTTTTTTAGGATAGCCCAACTTTAAATACATTTTTTTCAAATTTATTAAAATCTTTTTTAGTTATTATATCTTTTTTGTTGTTCGACATATTAATATTCCTCGTCTGGCAGATTCCGGGCTATTTCGGATAGATAATATTCAAATCTTAGCAAAAGCTCGTGATTTTCCCTTATAGTGTTAAATAATTTAATCATATTCATGAAATCCTCACCATATTGCAAGGTATGTTCATGAGACTTCTCTTCATCAATACCAACAGCAGAAAAAGCCTGCTTTAACCTTGATATTTCCCTTTTAATCTTTTCTTCTCTCTTTTCAAGTTTCTCAATTTTTTCTTTCTGCTCTCTTAAAATATCAATAACAGCCCTGGCTACTTGTAATGGCTTCTGTGTATTTATACCCTTGACATAATTCTCTTTTAAATGGTCTTTAATCTTATATATAGCGTCAATTAACTCGCTATCCCACTTTGTAAATACTTCCCACTGTTCTTTCCTATCAATATATTCGTTGGTGGCTATATTATGCTTTAATGTCTCATTTTCCTCCTCCAGCTCTTTTATTCTATCCTCTAACCTGTTCAATTTCCTAAAATTCATGCATTTCATCTCTCATAACCTCCCAATTTAGTGTTTTCCTCCCTAAACCTCTCTCATCACACATTATAACACTATCACCAATAAAAGACAAAGGTTACACATTAGAAACTAACCAAAAATACCCCCTCTCAACCCTGTATATTATTCACTATCGTGTATATTTATACGAAAATTAATAAGTATCCTCCAAAAACTGGAAGGACAACTTTCACCCCTTTTTTATGCTTATAAAAAAAATATAGCCACCCTTTTGTGCTAGGGTAATACTCTAACTAAATACCTAGTTAGTGTATTCCCTAGTACAAACTTTGAAATTTGCTGCAATAGGTCAAAATTATGTGGGGGGGTGTATTTTCTAATCGGCCACCGGCCCGGCCTGGGGGTAGGGGGTGTTCTAGCGGGTACATTTCAATTTTGCAGGCCCTAGCGGGCTGCTGAGCTCATTTTTGGGCAGGGGGCTATACCATACTATGCTTCGCCGTTTAAATCCGCTCTTCGGCCTCTCAGAGCCTGAGAGAGGGTGCAGCTTATAGATGCGATGCTGTCAAGGGTTTTCTTTCTCCTGCCAGAATTTTTCATCATTCTTAATGGTGGCAGGGATGCCGTGCTGTCGATGATTGTGGCCGGTGCTGGCCTCTGCTGGAGACCTGGCAGATACCAGGAGAGGATGCACCAGGGGCAGGGAGCCAGACCGGGGCTGGTTGCTGATAGCGGTGGGTGGTCTGGGACCTTTTAGGTTCGAGCAGTATGTCAGAGGA
>PULU01000052.1 GCA_003551065.1 Thermoplasmata archaeon
AGTATTTTTTTAGAAAATGTTTAGCGATTAACTTTATCCTCTAACTATAAAGAGATGAATCAGTCGAAGAAGATTAATATAGAGATACTTAAATATTGGCAAAAGCGATCCGGATAGTAGTCCTATACTATAAAGACCTGCAAAATAATGGAAGAAGGTGACCAGAATGCAGAACGTTAACGGCGTAACCCGCAAAGGTTTAAAGGTAGCACTTTTAATTATGGCGTTGTTTTTATCCGTCATAGTTACTCTTCCCGGAGAAAACACAACCCGGGCTCAAACCCCGGGGGAGATTTACCTGGTTACCCTGGAGGATACCATTACGGCGGGTAATGTGGCCTTCGTGAAACGGATGGTAGATGAGGCGGAGCAAAATAACGCGGAAGCTATTATAGTGCAGCTTAACACCCCAGGCGGTTTAGTGGATGCCACCTTCGATCTCTGCAGTAAATTTTTAGAAACCGAGGTGCCGGTGGTGGTTTACGTTTCTCCTTCCGGCTCCATAGCTGCCTCGGCGGGGGCCTTTATACCGCTCAGTTCGGATATAGCGGTAATGTCGCCGGCCACCAGCGTAGGGGCCGCTCAACCGGTCATGATATCGCCTGAAGGGACAGCCACAGCAGATGATAAAACCACCCAATTTATCGCTAAACAGATACAAGAGTTTGCCGAAGCACAAGGCAGACCCGGGGATATAGCGGAAAGGTTTGTAACGGAAAACCTTACCCTGGGGCATTCCGAGGCACTGGATAAAGAAGTTATAGACCTGGTAAGTCCTTCCCTGGAATATTTGCTGGTAGAGCTGGACGGCTATACTTTGGAAAAGATGGGACAGACTCATACTCTGCATACAGAAGATGCCTCTATGGTGGAAAAGTCCATGGGTACCAGCGAAAGATTGCAGGATTTTGTTAGTGATCCCCAAATTGCCTTTTTACTTCTCATGGGGGGCATGATGCTGCTTTACATTGGTTTCAGTAACCCGGGCACTTTTGTCCCGGAGGTTTTGGGCGGCATTGCCCTGGTGATGGGAGTATACGGTATGGGACTTTTTGATACCAACACTACGGGAATAGCCTTGATGCTACTGGGCGCAGGTTTACTGATAGCGGAAGTGTTTGTCTCCGGCTTCGGTATCATGGGAGTGGGAGGAGCCATCTCGCTACTGATAGGTTCCTTGCTGCTTCCCCTGGAGCCTCTCATGGCACCGGACTGGTACGGCGGTTTTATGATCACTGTAATCGGTACTGTAATAGGAGTATCTTTGATACTGCTGGTGATAATTCAAAGGGTGATAAGCAGCAGACGTCGCGGCTTATCGGAAATAACAACTGTTTTTAGCCTTCCCAAGACAGGAGTAGTGATTAAGGAGCTTAATCCGAACGGTATGATTAGAGCAAGAGGGGAAATATGGAGTGGCAGAAGTGTTGAAGGGGGTGATATTTGCGAGGGAACCAAAGTCGAAGTGGTGGGTAACGAAGGATTTAAGTTATTGGTAAAGCCAAAATAAGAATCAGGAGGTAAAAAAATGGAGTTAATGGGGAATATTTCACCAATAATAGGTATTGTCGTAGTAGTAGTCATTTTATTTTTGATGTCGGCAATTAAAATTGCTAAAGAATACGAAAGGCTGGTAGTTTTCCGCCTGGGTCGCCTTATTGCCATGAAAGGGCCCGGCCTGGTCATTGTTATCCCGATCATTGACCAAGTGATGAAAATTTCTCTGCGCATTGTCACTTTGGATGTGCCAACCCAGGAGGTTATTACCAAGGATAACGTTACCGCCAGTGTGAACGCGGTGATATATTACCGCGTAGTGGATCCTAACCGGTCGGTAGTTAATGTGCAAAATTTCCAATTGGCTACGGCCCAGTTAGCCCAGACCACCCTTCGTAGCGTGGCTGGACAGGCGGAGCTTGATGAGTTGCTTTCCGAGCGTGATAAGTTGAATCAGCAGATTCAACAAATACTGGATGAAGCTACCGATGCCTGGGGAATTAAAGTAACCGCGGTAGAGATTAAGGACGTGGTAATTCCCGAGGCACTCCAGAAAGCCATTTCCCGACAGGCCTCTGCAGAAAGGGAGCGGCGTGCGGTTATTATCCAGGCCGAAGGCGAAAAACAAGCGGCGGAAAGGCTGGCCAGTGCTGCCGAGGTTCTATCAGGGCAGGAAGGCGGAATGTTCGTGCGTATGTTGAGGACCATTCCCGAGATTTCTTCCCAGCAAGGCAACGTAGTGGCTTTCCCCCTTCCCATGGAGTTTAAGCACCTGTGGGGTGCCATGACTCCCCAGATTGAGCGGAAAGAGGAATAAGAAGCAGTAGGATACAGAAGTTTATAGGCATATAAAGTCCCCCACGGAAAAAGGAGGCTCTTCATGAAAAAATATGACCTGATAGTGCTGGGAGGCGGCGCCGCCGGGATGAATATGGTTCAACCGGCGGCGGCCAAAGGCTGGAAAACGGCGCTGGTGGAAGCCGGTCACCTCGGCGGAACCTGTATAAATTTCGGCTGTATCCCTTCTAAAACACTGCTTAGTTCGGCCAAGGTTATGCAGTCGGCCCGCGATGCTTACAAATACGGCGTTATGGTGGAACCGCCGTGGGCGGACTGGGCGGCAATGGTTACTCGCAAGGAGCAGCTAATCGAGAAAATGCGCTACCGTATTTATGAGAATGTGGGGAAAAACGATAATATTGCACTTTACGAAGGTAGGGCAGCGTTCACCGGTCCGCAAACTTTGGAAGTTAACGGCGAGGCTATAACCGCCGAGAAGATAGTAATTGCCACCGGGGCACGGCCGGTGGTGCCTCCGGTTCCGGGATTAAGCGATCTTGATTACCTTACTTCAACTTCGGCCATGGAAATGGAAGAGCTTCCCCAAAGCCTGTTTATCCTGGGCGGCGGTATAATTGCTCTAGAGTTTTCGCAGCTGTTTGTCCGCCTCGGAGTGGAGGTAACCGTCATTCAACGTGGCGACCGCTTGGCGGCGAATCTTGAGCCGGAGATATCGGAAGAGATCCGCAGCGTTTTGGAAGCGGAAGGAACTAACATAAAGACCGGAACTAATATCAGCTCAGTCGGCTCGGAGGGCGGCTCGGTTTACGTTATCGATGAAACCGATAACGGGCCGGTGCGTTACTACGCCGATCGCATTTTGGTGGCAACGGGAAGGGCCCCTAACAGCGACATGCTCAAGCTGGAAAAGACGGGTATAGAAACGGATAAGAGAGGTTACCTTGTGGTGGACCAAGATTTTCATACCGGCGTGGAAGGTGTCTGGGCGATTGGCGATGCGATTGGCGGGATGATGTTTACCCATAAAGCCTGGCATGATGCGTTATTGCTTTCCCGCCACTTGTTAAAGGGTGAAGCCATCGTTTCCTCAAACCGGTTGATTCCGGTTGCCGTATTTACTGAACCGGAAATAGGCAGCGTAGGCATGGGAGAAGCAGAGGCAGTTAAAGAAGGATACGAGATAAAGATTCAAAAATTCCCCTTCTCTTCCCATGGACGAGCCCTGGCGACGGGAAAACT
>PULU01000099.1 GCA_003551065.1 Thermoplasmata archaeon
AATTATGGTTCTTCTGGAAGTTCAGATGATCCCCACTCTATCGCTTCATTCAGCTCTAGGGGATGGACTTCAGATAATCGTGTGAAACCCACAGTCGTAGTTCCGGGTAGGGCTACACTCTCAACCAGTACTCCAGAAAATGATGAAAGCAATCTATGGGGGATATATAGTGAGGATGAAAGGTATGAATGGGCTTCAGGTACATCACAATCTACTCCGATTGTAGCTGGTGCTTCAGCGGTTATATCGCAATATTACGAAGATAACTACGGTGACCCACCGAGCCCAGCTATGGTCAAGGCATTTCTGATAAACTCGGCAGTGAACCTTGAAAGGGATCATTCAGGGGACGGGGAGATAGATCATGTACCCAATAGATACGAGGGCTGGGGCTTGGTAGATATAACCAATATAATCGGATCCGAAGTCCCATATATATCCTATGATCAAACGTCTTTACTCGAGACCGGTGATAGGGATGAATATATGATATATCCCGAATCCACCGATGAACCTTTCAAGATAACCTTGACTTGGACGGATAAGCATGCAGAGAGTGGTGACAGCATAACCTTAAAAAACGACTTGAATCTAGAAGTGATATCTCCCAGTGGCAGAGCGTATAAGGGTAACGCTTTCGAGGATGGTTGGACTCCCTCAGGGTCTGATACTTTACCCGATTTTGATGACAATGGGGATGGGTTCGATGATAGAAATGTAGTCGAGAACGTATACATCCACCCGGATGATGTTGAGGATGGTTTATATAAGGTAAGGGTAGAGGGTTTTGATATCCCTGAAGATGCTAACAACGATGGAACAGCAAATCAGGATTACTCTCTGCTCATATCCAATTCAAGGGAGATCACTTCTGACGGTAGTATACATCTAGATCAGGACAAATATGCAGTCGAAGATACTGTCGGGATAACTGTGATGGATGAAGATCTTTCTGGTGATGAATACGTAGAGGTGGATGTGGTAAGCGATTCGGATCCCGATGGGTTAGCCGTTGGATTATATGAAACGGATAATCCTGGAGTTTTTATAGGGGATCTTGAGATATCTGGAGATGGGGGAAAAGGTATCTTAGAGGTTTCCCATGACGACGAGATCGAAGCGATATATTATGATGAGGATGTAGGGGACGGGACATCAGAGGAGAAGACTGCTACTGCATATATCGATGGAGTTCCACCAGATATCGATAATGTACATATAATAGAAAAACTGGCCGCTGAAGTATCTCTAGAAACGGATGAACCTGCCATAGTATCGATAGATTACGGGATCGATGGTGAATTGGTTAAGAACTCGAGAACCGAGACTTACACAGAGGAACACGCTGTTATCTTGGACGATCTAGTACCAGGGAGATCTTATGATTTCAAGTTAAATGTGACTGATGAGGTCGGGAATTGGAAGGTATATGATAACGATGGAGAATATTACGAACTTACATCCCTTAACATTGATGATTTTGAAGAAGGTAACATCGGTTGGGTACTTGGAGAAGAATGGGACGTAGTGGATTCCGATTCATACTCCGGTAGTAATTCCTGGAATTTCGGTCAAGGGGATTATGGTACTAGATTGAACGAATCATTGGTATCCCCTAAGATCGATATAAGCAGATGGACTAATGTGACAATATCTTGGTACCATAGATATGATTTTGAGGACGGATACGACGGGGGTATAATCGAGTTGAACGACGGTTCGGGTTGGGAAAAAGTGGTTCCAGAGGATGGCTATGATGATGAGTTAAAAGAAGGATTCAGTAATCCATTGGAAGGTAAAATGGCCTTCACTGGTTCACAGGAAGAATGGCGAAAAGAGAACATCTCAGTGCCTGATGAGGCGGAACATATCCATTTTCGTTTCCGAGCAGGTACTGATAATCATAATCAGGGTTATGAGGGGTGGTGGATCGATCTTATAGAGTTAAAGGGATCTTCGAGACCTACCGCTGATTTTACATTTCGACCGGAGAAACCGACCCGTTTAGACGATATCCAATTCAAGGATTCAAGTCACGACCTCCAAGGTGAGGTCAATTATACTTGGGATTTTGACGACGGAGATATGTCCTATGAAAGAAATCCTGTGAAAAGGTATGATGAATTAGGAAGTTTTGAGGTCGAATTAACCGTAAGAGATGAGAGTGGTAAGGATTCATCTGTTACGAAAACTATAGAAATAGTCAACATCCCGCCAAGACCGGATTTTGAATATAGCCCGGCAGAACCTACTGTGCGAGACGAGATAGAGTTCTACGACCGTTCATATGATCCTGATGGAGAAATAGTAGAATATACCTGGGATTTTGATGATGGTAATACCTCTCATGGAAAAAATGTACGCCATAGTTTCTCATATAGTGGTAGTTACGATGTCACACTTTTAGTTAAGGATGATGATGGTGCAGAAAATCAAACTACTAAAGAGATAGAGATAGAAAATCTACCTCCAAAGGCCTCTTTCGATCATTCACCCGATGATATATACACTGGGCATGAGGTTCAATTTTATGACAAAAGTGAGGATATCGACGGGTGGATAACGGAAAGAAAATGGGACCTTGGTGATGGTAATACATCTAAGGATCGAGACCCTATCCATATCTACCAGGACCCTGGAGAATATGAAGTTGAACTGACAGTTGAGGATAATATGGGTTCTGTGAACAGCACGTTAAAAACGATATCGGTCGAGAGTTCCGTACCGATCGCAGATTTCAACTACGAGCCAGATAACCCCAGAACCGACGAAGAGGTTGGATTCTTCGATAACAGTACGGAAAGAGGTGATCAGATAATTTCTTGGCGATGGGATTTTGACGATGGGACAATATCCGAGGAACGTGACCCTGTACACACTTTTGAGGAATCCGGGGAATACTCAGTTGAATTGACGGTCACCGATGAGAGAGGTGATGTTAACACTACCAGTAAAACGATAGTAGTAGAAAGAGAAACTAGATCTCTATGGTGGGCATGGATAATATCTGCAGCTATAATTTCTTTCAGTGCGGGAATCGGAATGATGTATTTAAAAGAAAAATATTTTGATAGGGAACAAGATAATGAAAAAGATGCCGAAGAATCACATACCCCAGAAAGGTTTTTCTTCTTGTTTGATCCCCTTTATCTCTTCAAGTACCCTCTCTTCATCGAAGGTCAGTTCTATATCCTTTAACTTCCTTGCATCACCTTCAGGCATATCTATATAGAGGTCTTCTTCCTCTTCGATCTGTCTGCCTACGGTTACGCCTGATATGGCGATGGCTACTTCATCGCCCTGCTCAGCCTGATTAAGTGATTGATCCCCATCTCTTATGCTTTTTATCCTTCCAACTACCCTACCATCTCTTTTCAACAGCCGTCTGTCCGTTTCTAGTTTACCTCCCAGTATCCGGACACCTACTATGGCAGGTTTACTAATCCTGAATGTGTGGTTCTCCAATATGCGAAGTTTGCAAGGGAAAACGATCTCCTTTCGTTTTTCTTCTTCGATCCTCCGTTTTTGTTCTTCCTCCCATTCCTTGTAGTCATCTACCAATCGATATACGACGTCGTTCCCGATGATATTAACATCTGACTCTTTCAATTCTTCTTTTGCATCCGACAGTATGTTTACATTGAAAGCTAGTATCACTTTGTGAAGAGGATCTTTCATGGTTTCTGCGTTTATGATGTCCTTCTGGGACACGTCACCCACGGAAGCCCTGGCTATAGGGATTTCTTCATCGCTTAGCTCGAAAGCCAAACCTTCCAATGAACCGATGGCATCGGCTTTTATTATCAAGCCTTCATCTTCGATTTCTATATTAGCTTCACTTTCTTCTTGGACAGATCGTATCACTTCTTTTTCTCGATCTTCTTCCCAGATCGCCTTAAGTGGAGCCCCTGCCACCACACCTTCACATTCAGGGGTGATCACTTTTATACCCGCTGCGGCAGTGACTTCATCGATCTCATCGAATCTCTCTGAAGGATCTCTGATCTCGTCCATAGGTTTAGGTTTGAGTAGAGATTTGATCCTGGTCTTGATCGGTTTATTCCTAGTACCGATAACCACATGATCTCCTTTCCTTAACGTCCCTTGATAAATTATGGTATCCAAAGTAGTACCTAACCCGAGTTCTTCTTTTACCTCGAGTATCGTTCCCTGACCCGAGCCTTCTTCAACCTCCAATTCATCATGGAGGAACGTTTGGGCTAAGCCGATCAGTGTCATAAGGATATCCTCTATGCCCTCACCACTCTTCGCGCTCATAGGTACTATCGCGATATTCTTAGAAAAATCATTTATGGAATCATATCTATCTGAGGAGAATCCCATATCATAGAGATCTCCGATTATCTCGTAAAGGGCTTCAGTCATCCTGTCTTGAGCGCTCTTAGTTTGTTCAGCAAAGGATTTGATGAATGGTTTATTCTGCGAATTCCATCCAGCTATCCTATCTACTTTATTAGCACCGATTATGAAGGGTGTTTTATTTCTTTTCAATATCTCGATAGATTCCTTGGTCTGAGGCATCAAACCATCTTTGATATCAACTATAAGTACCGCTAAGTCGGCTAACGCTCCCCCTCTCGATCTTAGTGTCATGAAAGAATGGTGTCCTGGTGTATCGATGAAAAGTAGGCCAGGTAGTGAAAATGTTACTTCACAGCCCAATTCTTTACAAGCATCTTTAAGGGCGCCTACTGGGACCTCGGTAGCTCCTATATGCTGGGTTATTTTACCAGCTTCCCTATCGGCTACAGTAGTCCCTCTGACCCTATCTAAAAAGGTCGTTTTACCATGGTCGACATGACCGAGGACGCTGACGATGGGTTGTCTTATAGGCATCTATCAGTCTTATCTGAATGGAGTATTTATCTTTTTTCCGGTTTAGCCTATTATATTTTCAAAAAAAAAACGATCACTTTTTTACGCTGCACCAATGGTGCTCACTTATGCACTTAAATCCAAGAGATTCTGCTAAAGAGATTGATGCATGGTTGTCTTTGAATATATCTACCACTGGTGTCTGGCCATTCTTTTCTGCGTATCGGCACATGTGCTCGGTGATAGCTTTTGCAAATCCCTTTCTTCTCCATCCCTCTTTTACATGAAGAAAACCGAGATTTAAAACTTGTTCTGTCATGTAGTGGGTAAGACTCCATGCTACAAGTTCGCCATCTCTTCTTATACCGAAGGCCGGACCATTCTCGATGCGTTCAGATATATAATCTGTTGAATCTGTGCCTTGAAGTCCCCAATGTTCGTTTATCACTTCTGCATCATCTGGAACGAGTTCATCAACATCTAATCCAGGTTCTTCGAAATATCTATTTGGGCGTTTAAAGAACCACGTAGGATGATCATCTTCTAATTCTAATACCTCTTTTAGAACATGGTATGCCTCGTTGTCCACTGCATGAAATCTGTATTCCCCTTCTTCCAACTCGTGTAGTAAGCTCGTTATCCCTTTTTTCCTTCCTCTCATAGATGCATATCCCTCAGATTCGATCAATACTGCTTCAATCTCCCCCTCATTTTTATTTGAAAAACCTACATGGATATTATATTCTTCCAACCTTGCTATAAGATAAGAATTTTTCAGCGGTGAGTCGAGCAAAAATTCTTTAGCTTGTTCTATCTTCTCCATGGGGAGATTTAATGACTTTTGGTATTTTTATCTATCGCTCGGACCCTTGTCTTCACAAGATATAAAACCAACTTGTCCATTAGAATATACCATGACTACTGGCTTTATCGACTTGAATCTCCTGTTGAGTTCTTTGATAGCAGTGGGATTGGGTGCTTTGATCGGTCTAGAAAGGGAGCACAGAGAGGATAAAAAGATGGTGATAGCCGGTGTCAGGACCTTTCCTATGACATCCCTTGCTGGTGTGATATTTTCATTTTTGTCCCAGGAGATGGGTTACTCGATGATACAAGCCGGTCTTTTGATATTCGGAGGTTTCGCCCTTATATTAGCTTACCTTAAATATGAAGTACATACAATAGGGATAACTACTCCAGTTGCATTCTTTCTTACATTCTTGATAGGTATCATGGTTCATCAGGGTTATCTGGTCGAGTCAGCTTTCTTCACTGTTCTTATAACTATTCTGTTATTAACGAAGAAGAGATTGCACAACATAGCCAGGAATATCGGAGCTTGATAGGTATAGTTTTATATGGAAGGAGTAAGTCAAGATTGATGATGGAACTATTAGACATCACAGAGAACGCATTAGAAAAAGAATTGTGTGATCACTGTTTAGGACGTTTGTTTGCACAACTCGGCCATGGTCTTACCAATAAAGAAAGAGGTAAGGCCTTGAGGGTGTTCTATTCCATGGCCAAGACCGAGGATGAGCCCTTTGAAGTCCCAGAAGCTAGTGATAACTGTTCCGTATGCTATAATATCTTCAAGGAACTGGATCATTTTGCATCTTTGATAGTCGAGGAACTCGAACCTTTCGAATTCGAAACTTTTTTAGTCGGTACTAGGGTGGATCCAGAGATAGAAGAAAACGAGGAGTTATTATGGTCCGAACTCAACGTTTCCACTTCCAAACCTATAAAATCCGAATTGAACCGGGAGATAGGTAAAACAGTTCTAGGAAAGATCGATGCTGAACCTGACCTTAAAAGACCTGATGTAAAGGCCATACTCGACACTCGTTTCGACACTGTGGAGATAGAACTAGCCCCGCTTTTCGTTTACGGCAGATATAGAAAACTCGAAAGAGGTATCCCTCAAACAAGATGGTTATGTAAAAAATGCTGGGGTAAAGGCTGTGAACACTGTGATGGCAAAGGCAAGATGTATGGAACCAGTGTCGAAGAGATAGTTGGTGAACCCTTGAAGGAGATGTCCTTCGGAGAGGATTTCACACTCCATGGGATGGGACGGGAGGATATAGACGCTAAGATGCTAGGAAACGGACGCCCCTTTGTCATGGAGATCAAAAATCCCATCAAGAGATCCATCGATTTGGATATGTTCAAAGAAGAGGTCGAGGTGGATGACAGAGTCGAAGTGGATTCATTGTGCTTTGTTGAAAGAAAAAAGATAGAAGAGATCAAAGAAGCGGCAGTCGATAAAACTTATCGTGTAAAGATCATTTTATCTTCAAATGTAGAAAGGGGAAAATATAAAAAGGTCCTACATTCTTTGAAGGGAACGAAGATATCGCAGAGGACACCTCAGCGAGTAAGCCACAGACGAAGTGATAAGGTTCGTACTAGAGAATTAAAAGATATACGCCTCGAACGTCACGAACAGGAGGTTTCAGAACTCGTGTTGAGATGTGAATCAGGTACGTATGTGAAAGAACTCATACACGGCGATGACGGTCGGACTAAGCCGAATCTAGCTGAGTTACTAGGAGTGGATTGCGATGTCGAAGAATTGGATGTATTGAAAGTCCACTACTAAATGGATGTGATTGAACATGAAGAAATCTAAAGGAACACGACAGGGAACAAGAAAGATACTCAGGAAAAAACCTAGAGAGAAGGGTTTGATCCCTATTACCAGGGCTCTAAAGGAGTTCGAAGAAGGAGAGAAAGCTAGGATAAAGATAGAGCCTAGTATCCATAAGGGACAGCCCCACAGAAGATTTCACGGTAAAACTGGTATGGTCACTGGAAAGCAAGGAGATGCATTTATAGTAGAAGTTAAAGATGGTGGAAAGATAAAGAAGGTCATCGCTAGATCTGAACACCTTCGTAAAATAAAGTGAGGGGGAAATATATGGACGAATCTAAATACGTATCATTATCTGAAGTTAAAGAACTTCTTATGAAGGAGGCTGAAAAACGCGAACTATCGTATGAACAGAGCTTGGCTTTAGGACATGCTGAGAAATTTGTTAGACTCAGTCCAGAAGAAACTAAGGAATTGATACAAAAGCTCATTGATGAGTTCGATTTCATGAAGGAAGAATTAGCCTTTAAAACAGCTGATATCTTACCCACTGATGTTGAAGGTGTTTTAGCTGTATTTTCCAAAGATAGATATACCCCTTCAAAAGGTGAAGCCGAAAGTATAATAAATCATATAAAACAATACGTGGAAGGGTAGTAAAATGGAAGACTACGCTTATGTGCTGGATTATCTAGCAGAAGGGAGACCAGATCAACCTGGTTATAAACACGAAAGCTTGACCCTCGCTTTGGGTGAGGATGAGTTCAAGCTTTTTGAGCTGATCTTGAAAAATAAAAAAACGGTCATTGTTGGAGAGAGACTTTACATCGGAAAGGATGTCGATAAAAGGGAAAAGGTTAAGCATGTAAAACGGAGGATAGGTTGGGACGAGTTGACCCATGCAGCCCAGAGTGAGATCCCGTATGTCGTCGAGGAGATCATCGATGAAGATGAAGGAAAGTTCTTAGAATTTTATAATGTAGCTAGACCGATAACAAAAAGGTATCATATGCTAGAATTATTGCCCGGATTGGGTCAAAAAAAGATGAACGCCATCTTGGATGATAGGAAGAAAAACGGTGAATTCGAGAGTTTTGAAGAACTGGAAGAGAGGGTCCCTTTATTACATAAACCTAAGAAACTCATCAAAGAAAGGATATTGACAGAGTTGAAAGAACCGAATATAAAATACAAAGTGTGGGTAGCAGATTAAAATGATTGATGATTATAAAGAAGAGGATTTGGTAGAAGTTGGTGGATCAGACAGATTTATGACGGTTTTCTTTGTTTTTGATTCGGTATTGGAGAATAGTGAGATGCACTCCAATGCAGCATTAGACCTATTCAAGAAGATACAGTCTGAAAGTCTTACGTAGAGTTATCCTTTGAATTCACAAACTTTTATAGATTTTATACCGGAATATATTTATACCCTTAGAACGTTATATATCTTTGTCCGACGATTAGAAATTATATGTCGGACGATATATCCCTTGGGATGGGATCAATTATGCACTCTGACCAAAACAAAGTCGAGATTAAAGGAAGCCCAGTTATCCACTGGAGGAAGATATTTTGTATTTAAAAAATGTTTTAATGGAGAATTTTAAATCGTTCGGGAAGAAGATGGAAATACCTATAAAAAAGGGTTATACCAATATAACTGGACCCAACGGATCCGGTAAGTCAAACATAGGCGATGCGATACTTTTCGTACTTGGTCCAAAAAGTTCTAAAGAGATCAGAGCAGGGCGTCTGACGGATTTGATATTCAATGGTGGTAAAGATGGTAAACCTGCAGAATACTGCAGAGTCAGTTTGACCTTTGATAATGAAGATAAGACAATACCCATGAACGAAGATGAGATAACTTTCACTAGGAAGGTTCAAAGATCAGATAGCCAGCAGGGTTATAATTCCTATTTTTACATCAACGGCAGATCATCAACCCTCGGGGAATTTCAGGACTTATTGTCTCACGCTAGGATATCCGCAGATGGATATAACATAGTTCAACAGGGAGATATCTCTCGTATCGTTAAGATGAGTGATTACGAGCGTAGGAAGATACTGGATGATATATCGGGGATAACTCAGTACGATAATGAAATAGAAGAGGCTGAGGAAAAGAAAGAAGACGTACTAGATGATCTTGATCGTATCAACATCATATTGGATGAGATAGGGACGCAAGTCGATGAACTAGAAGGAGATAGAACTGAGGCCTTAAAATTCCAGGAATTGTCAGACAAAGTTAAAGAAGCAAAGAGTATGAAGGCTTGGAAAACTTACATTGAAACAGAGAAAGAGATCGGTAATGTAAATGAGGATGTGGAAGAGAACAAGGAAAGGATTAAAAAGATAAATGAGAAGAAGAAAGACATCCGGAAAAACATATCTCGTTTAGAGGATGAGATAGATGAATTGGAAAAAGAACTCGATTCGAAGACCGGTGAGAAAAGTAGCGATCTCCAGGGGGCCATACAAAATTTAAAACTAGAGATAGCAAGGGCGGAGGACGAAACTGAGGAAGCTGAACATGTTATAAAGAAAAATAAAGAAAAGAGAGGTATACTCAAGGAAGAAGTATCTAAGACCAAGAAGGAATTTTCTGAGTTGAAAAAAGAGATAAGAGACTTAAAGGATGAGAAAGAAAAAACTGAAGAAAAAATTGATAAGGTACAGGATGAGATAGATGACGTAAAATCTAGGCAATCTGAGTCCGACGATAGGATAAGTGACCTGAGAAAAGAGGGTATCCGAATAAAGAATAAGATAGATAAAAAGAACGATTCTCTAGCAGATAAGAAGGTGGACTTGGATCGAGATGAAGACAAGATAGATAGATTAGTAGAAGATATATCTGAGATCGAGGAAGAGAAAGAAGCTTTAGAGTTCGAAAAGAAAGAGAGTGAGTGGAATCTTAAAGAGCTCAGCTCAGATAATAAAGATGTTCAAAAGAAACTCAAGGATCTTAAAGAAGAATTCCATGAAAAAAAGAGGAAAGAGAAAAGATTAAGACGTGATAAAAACGATCTTGAAGATAGGGTCAGTAGATTGGAACGGGAGTACAACCAGCTTAAGGCACAAAAGGAAGCTGCGAAGAGTGTAAGAAGAGGATACAGCAGGGCGGTCTCTAAGTTATTGGAATGCCGAGATAGAGGGGAGATACAGGGGATACATGGGACTATCGCCGAACTGGCCGATGTTGATGACAAATTTGAAACCGCACTCCAAGTGTCAGCCGGCGGTCGCATGCAATCCATAGTCGTAGATGATGACGGAGTTGCATCCAAGGCCATCAAATATCTTAAAGATAACGATGCTGGAAGAGCTACATTTTTACCACTGAACAAGATGAGAAAAGGTAGGCCAAGAGGTAAAGCCATCAGGGCAGTGAAAGACGATAGTGCCGTGGATTTTGCTATAGAACTCGTGGATTTCGAAGAAAGATATGAAAACGTTTTCTGGTACGTGTTCCAAGACACCGTTGTAATGGAAGATATAGATTCAGCAAGAAATCTTATGGGCGGCGTCAGGATGGTCACCCTAGATGGTGAAAAGATAGAAAGAAGCGGGGCGATGGTCGGAGGAACCTTGAGTAAGAACATGATGAGTTTTTCTGCACCTGATAGGGGCAAACTCGACAGGGTAGGAAGTGAACTCAAGAAGACCAAAGAAAATCTCGAGAAAGTCACGTTACAGTTGAAAGATGTGCAGTCCAAGATAGATGAGATACAGGACGAGATGGGATCTTTGAGGTCCAAGGGAGATAAAACAGAAAAAATAGAGAATCTACAAGCTCAGATCGGTCGAACTAAAAAGAAAATAGATAGGAAAATAGACGTTTTAAAAGAGAAAAAAGATGAAAAAGCAGAATTAGAAGAGGAGATCGAAGTATTAAGAAGATCTGTATCACACATCCAGGGTGAGATAAAAGATCTAAAAGAGAAGCGTAAGGATATCACTGAGAAAATAAAAGATATGAGTCCTCAAGAATTATCCTCTAACCTTTCAGATTTGCAGGATAAAGCTGTTAAACTAGATAAGAAAAAGAATAAGTTAGAATCCAAAATTGAAATGAAAACCAACGAGAGGGAAAGAACCGAAGAAAATATTGAAGATTTCAAGGAACGTAGAGAAGAGTTAAAAGAGGAGATAAAAGAAAAAGAATCCGTTATCAGAAAGAACGGAAAGATGATCGATTCAAAGAGAACTGAATTAGAGGGATATGAGGAAAGAAGTTCGTCATTCTCAGAAGAGATACAACAGATCAGGGACGAGATCGATGAGAAAAAAGAAGAAAAGATAGAATTGAAACATAAAATAGAGAATCTAGACAGGGAACTTGAAGCTAAGAAACAGTATATCAGGACACAAAAACAGAAGTTAGACTCGTTAGATAGTACATTGGATGAACTCAAAGAGGAGATCGAAGATGAGGTAGATTATTCTGAAGAAGAACTTCCATCCATGAAGGAATTGAAGAACACTATCCGACGTGGTGAAAACCAGATGGAGGAATTACAGCCAGTTAACATGAGAGCTTTGGAGGATTACAAGAGGAAGAAAGAGAGGATGGAAGAGTTAAAAGAAAAATACACTGAATTAGAGGATAGGAAAGAAGAATTGAACAACCTCATCGAGCAATTGGATGAAAAGAAGAAAGAAGGACTCGGAGAAGTAAAAGTTGAGATTAACGAAAATTTCAAAGAGGTATATTCGGAACTGTCTGACGGTGGAGAAGCTCATCTTGAACTAGAGGATCCGGAATCACCCTTTGATGGAGGTCTGATCATAAAAGTGAGACCTCCAGGTAAGACGGTCCACAGGATCGATGCATTGTCAGGTGGTGAAAAAAGCCTAGTTTCCATGGCTTTCATATTTGCTATACAGCGCTATGATCCTTCGCCTTTCTATCTGCTGGACGAGATCGATCAAAATTTGGATGGTGTGAACGCCGAGAACGTTGCACAGATGATCAGCCACAATTCAAAGTATGCTCAGTTTATACAGGTTTCTCTGAGGAAGATCACTCTGAAAAAATCGGATCATATCATCGGTGTGACTATGCACGAGAACGGGATATCCGATGTTATAATGAAGATCAATATCAGTGATACTAAAGAAGGAGATATACCGGAACTCTCTGGTATGAGCAAGCTTAAGACGGAGGTGTGATCATGGTTTGCGATGTAAAATCTCCGGTAGATGTTCCCAACGGGGTGAAAAAGGACGTTGTAAATCACTTGATCTTCCATAAGTCACTCATCGATGAGCACAAGGATGGAGAGCGGATAGATGATTATCTAGATATGGTAGAGGAGATGAACGGTGGATATCAGATATCTAACGATCCCTTTGAAAATGCGATAGCCTCGATATTCAAACTAGTGATAGATGAAAATTTGGACCCGTGGAATATCGATCTGGTGTCTTTTACTAGCATGTATCTCGAACAAGCTCAACAAAAGGAATCTATAGATTTCATAGTAGCGGGACAGCTGGTCAATATGGCGTGGTCCATACTGAAGATGCAGTGTGAAGAAACACTAGCCTCAGCTGAGAACGGCGAAGAAGAAGAGATCATCGAAGATGAATTCATATCGCAATGGGAGTGTTTTGATTACGGGATGTACGATGAACCGGAAGATATCGATTATGAACAGGAGGTGCTGGAGGATGAGGATCCTATCCTAGAAAAAGCTGTAAGAAGGGAAGAAAAGAAACCGGTATCCTTGATCCAACTCGTTGAAGCTTTCGAAGAGGCTAGGAAAGAAGCTAAGTATAGAGAGAAGATGGAAAGATTGAGAAAAGAGAACAAGAAAAAAAGGGAAGAGGAAGAGGAAAGGATAAAAGAAGAGTACGATACCAAGGCCCATAAGGAAGACATTTATAGAGATATATCCATCATATGGGAAAGGATCTGTTGGTACCAAACCGATGAAGTTTCTTTCGATATGATCCATGATGGGAGATTGTCCGACTTTATAACCGCTTTTGTTTCCTCGCTATTTTTACATCACCAGAAGAAAATCAAACTCGAACAAGAACAATATCCGGATGGCGAAATCACCATCGAGAATCTCGTACCTAAAGAGGAGAGAAAAGAAGGTATACTCCAGATGATATCAGAAGATAAAGAAGAAGCTATGAATTTGGAACAGTTGGCTATTCTCTGATATTTAAAAGTCCGGATGATCACGTATAATAGTATTCATCCTCTGATCTCTGTTTTTTATCAAGTCTAGAGTTCGATTTGTTAACTCTAGGTCTGTTCGTATCCGGGTCTCTTCTGAACGTGATCTCGATATCTCTAAGGAAATTGTTCATACCTTTTCTCATATCGAAGGGGCCTTTGCCTTTTCCAAGTACTCCGGGTTTGCCGGAAAAGTTCATTATCAGGTCAGAGACGTAATCGATGAAATATACGTCATGGTCAACGATCATACCTGCCTTACTCGATTTTTCCATGAATCGTCTTATGGTTTTAGCTGCTTCCATCCTTCTACTGGAGTCTAGATAGGCACTTGGTTCGTCTATGAGGTACAGATCGGCATCCCTGCCCAGACATAATCCGATCACCACCCTTTGTAATTCTCCGCCGCTGAGGTTTGGTATCTCCCGTTCATAGAGTTCTTCGAGTTCTAAAGGCTTTATGACCTGTGATTTAAATATTCCACTGTTAAAATTATCAGGGATCTCAGTATGATACAGGTCCATGACCCTTCCCTCAAAATCAGGTTTAATATACTGTGGTTTGTAACTGACGGTTATGTGCTTTTCTATATCTCCTTCAGTTGGCTCTATCACATCCGCCAGCATCTTGACAAATGTGGTTTTACCGGTGGCGTTTGGCCCCACGATACCTACCACTTCACCTTCAGGTATGGTGCCGGCTTCCGTATGAAGCTCGAAATTATCCCATCTTTTGACCAAGCTATCATACCTGACCAATGGGTTTGAATGCCATTCTGTGCTGGGAACATGATCCTCGAACTCGATCTCGTTGTTCCGGAATCGTACATTTTCTTCATCTAGAAAACCATTTAGATATGTATTGATAGCCTTCCTGACTCCTCTGGGTTGGGCTACTATCCCATAAGCACCTTTATCACCATAGATTATGTGGACATTATCTGCTAAAAAATCCAATACGGCCAGGTCGTGTTCAATGACCACTACTTGGTTATCCTTACTTTTTTCACGTATCGCTTTAGCTGCACTCAAACGCTGTTTCATATCTAGATACGAAGAGGGTTCATCGAAGAAGTATATGTCAGCTTCTTTACTGGATGCCGCCACTATCGCCACCCTCTGTAGTTCACCGCCGGAAAGGTTCTTAAGTTTTGAATCGAGGGTGTGTTCGATATCCAGCATTTCGACCCAGTTCATATAATCGCTCCCGACTCGTGACAGCAAATCCTCAACCTTTCCAGAGAAGTGGGCTGGGATCTTGTCAACGTACTGTGGTTTTAAGGAAGTCCGTATCCCTTCTTTAGATAGGTCATTAAAATAATCACCCAGTCCGGTACCGGAGTATCTCTCCAGTACTGCATCCCAGGAGGGATCTTCGTCATAATGGCCCATGTTCGGTATGATCTCACCGGAAAGAATACGCATAGCTGTAGTTTTTCCTATCCCGTTAGCACCGAGTAGACCGATAACCAAGCCCTTCTGTGGAACGGGCAACCGGTAAAGTCTGAACCCGTTCTCACTGAATTGATGTATCTTATCCTCATCTAATTCTTCTGGTAGATTTATTATCTTGATTGCATCAAAAGGACATTTATCTACACATATCCCACACCCGGAACAGAGTTCTTCAGATATTTTGATCCCATCCTCGGTTTTGACGATGGTCTCGTCTCCTGTTCTTACTCTGGGACAATAATGTATACATTCATAACTGCACCGGTCTGGTCTACATTTATCTTCTAG
>PULU01000091.1 GCA_003551065.1 Thermoplasmata archaeon
CTCAGAAAAGTTGAACGTTGGGGTCGGTCTTGTAAGCTGCACTAAGAAGAAAAGACTAGAACCTTCAAAACCTAAAGACCTCTACATGGAGTCTTCTCTGTTCCAAAAAGTCCGAAAGTATTGTGAAAAGTATCATGACGATTGGTACATACTTTCAGCCAAATATCACCTCCTCGACCCTAGTGCGGACCAAATAGAGCCCTATGACGAGACCTTAAACGATTTTTCAACTGATAAAAAAAGAGAATGGAGCAAAAAAGTGTTCCATCAGTTGAAAAGCAAAGGTTTGTTAGATAAAAAACTCTACATACACGCAGGAAAAAATTACTACCGATATCTTCTCCCTCTTTTAAAAAAGGAAGGTGTAGAATATGAGATACCTACCAATGGTATGAGGATCGGAGAAACGATGTCCTGGTACAATGAACATATCTGAGGTGATAAAATGTCAAGGAAACATGATCTCGAAAGGTTTTACAGTTTGTTGAATAGGCTTGAAACAAAGGTTAACGATAAAAGGAAGCTAAAGAACTGCAACGGAAGGATCAACTGGCCAAACAGGGGTATCTACTTCTTTTTTGCCCATGATGAATGGAGAGATGACGGCAGCCAACTTAGGGTAACAAGGATAGGTACACATGCTCTAAAAAAAGATAGTAAAACCACTCTCTGGAATAGATTAAGACAGCATAGAGGATTCAATCGAGGGAGTTTCCCCGATGGTGGTAACCAAAGAGGCAGTATATTCCGAAGGATAGTCGGTGAAGCTATCATCAAGAAAAAAGGCTTAGAAAACGAATATCCTAACTGGAGTCAGGGTTCCACTGTGAGTAGAGAGATAAGAGAACACGAATACGAGTTAGAAAAACGGGTCAGTTCATACATCCGAGCTCTCCCCTTCCTCTGGTTGAAGATCGATGATAAATCCAGTCCCGACAGCGATAGAGGTTACATTGAAAGGAATTCCATAGCCCTTCTGAGTAATTATCAAAAAGATACTATAGATGAACGCTCTAAAGATTGGCTCGGATATCACAGTCCTAAGCATAAGATTAGACGATCAGGGCTTTGGAACTCGAATCACGTGGATGAAAGATATGACCCTGCATTTCTAGATATCCTTGAAAGATACATAGAGGAGTGGTCCCCCTGATCTTCGAACCCTTCGGTCTGAACTGGCCTGCCGGCATGGAGTCTGCACTATCCATGACAGTGCTTTACGAGGAGGGAACAGCACGCTGCTCGAACTGTAGGTCTGAAGACCTGGAGAAGATCGACCAGAACAGGAGTAGGTGTAAAAGATGCGGTACCATACTCAAGTACAGACTGACCTCCTCCGATATCCCGAAACTATTCGAGATGGTGAAAGACGGGAAGAAAAGTGAAAAGGTCATAGCATCACACATGCTTAACAACCCTAAATATACAGACTTTGAAACGATCTTCCCTCACATCGATAAGATCTTCGAGCTTTACGACTCAAACCTACCAGTAGTCCGGCAGAACATGGCAGGGTTGACCGCCAGGATAGCGGAGAACCACCCAGGAAAGGTCAAGGGAGCAGTCCCTGAACTCATCGATCTCCTAGATGACGAACCAGAGGTGAGAAAGAATGCTGCTGTTGCCCTGGCATATATCTCACAGGGATATCCAAAAGATGTACTGCCGGTTTTAGAAAAAGTTATAGATCTTCTGAAGAGGGAACCTCTTTCCAACTACATGGCTGTCGTGGCATCACTAGCGGAAACGTGTCCGGATGAAGTGCTTCCATACCTCGAGCTCATCGTCAACTACATAGAAAAAGGAAAGATGGTCAACAACTCGCTCTATGCACTGGCACACTTAACTGATCATCATCCTGATAAAGTCAAAAAACACAAGAAAGTACTAAAAAACCTGCTGGACCATGAAGACCCTATCAAACAGGCAGCCTCTTCGATACTAGAGGATCTAGGATCATAGCTATCTACTCCGACCAGGTCTTTGGGGATGGACAGGCCAGCACAGGGAGTTTGGGTGGGGTTAGGGTTGCCCCCACATCACATTTACTTACAACATCTTATAACTAACTTTAAACTATCTTTTTATCCCTAATCCATTTAGATTGCTAAGATACTATAAAATTACTAGATGACCTCCATTCCACCTCAAAGAAAATATTTTCAATACTCGACTGACACCAAACGGATTTCATATACGAAACACGTCGTCTGACCACCGGATTCAGTAAAAATTTTAATCTGCCTACAACTCCCGAGACACCCTACCACCACAACGAACCGATATTCTTTACAAAACTCGACTGATGAGATCTTTCTAAAACTCGGCTGATAGGGATCAAAAAAGACGTCGTATCTACTTCCATTTTTTTGTAAACGTTATCGGATGAACTTTGTAATCCACTTCGAATTTGATTCTGTATCACATGATCTCATTTAGCGCTCTAACTTTTCGGTTTTTCAATTATCGATAACTCCCTCTTCCTCTAGAATTTCCCTGATCCAATCTTTATCATGATCTGATTTCAAGGAGGAAACTGTTTCCACCAATTCTTCTCCATCTCCATAATCGAAGTTTGTTTTTACATAAACACCAGTAGCTATTATCGAGAGCTCGATAGCACTATATTTCCCATACCTATCTACCACTCTATCTATCGAATCCTTACTCTCTTCATCCAAGGCTTCCTCAGAGAATTTTTCTAGTGGCTCGATGAAATATCCTTTTTCTGGAACCCATTCCATCTTAACAAATCCATATTTTTTTGCTAGGTCCAAGGCTCCAGCGGTATGTTTAGAGAACGGTCCATAATGATACATCGAGTAATCAAAGTCCATATCACTTTCCATACTCATGAGGTATATCATCTTCTGGACAACGGTCTTGCCGATCTGTTTCTCTTCTTCTTTCTCTCTCAATCGATTTACTAGATAACCAACTAATCTTGATTCATAGCTCTTTTCCATCATCTTTTCACATCCTCTATAATTTTATTAACTTTATCCCTCTCATTAGGTTTGACATACAACCTATTTTTATTGTAAAGATCCAGATTATCTATAATGTTTGATTTATTTGATAGTAATGTCAATTCCCCATCCTCCCCTATCAACATTATCTCTTTCTCCATATCTTCCTCATACCACCTAGTTTCCAGATCATCCTTCCAATACCATATCTTCTCTTCCTCCAGCCTTTCTATGATTTCTTTTAATTCTTTTTGTTCGACATCATTGTTGGAAACAAACACTCTCCTTATATGATCTCTTTTAACCATATCTTCAAACCATTCGTTGCTATCATCATCCTGCATCAAATTCCATACTTTATAGTCGTCTAATCTCAGATAGTCATCTAGTTCTGAAGGTGGAGGAAGAGTCCCTACTGTATGATTAATAGCCTCTTGTAACATCTTATCATATGCTCTTCTAGTTTTATGGAAATATACCTGTGTAAACATCTTATATCTAGCCAATATGAAAGATTCGGCAACCTGCCAACCCTCCTTTTTTAATCCCAAGATCGGTTCATCTACTTCTGGATCTATACCTACCGCAAGAGTGTTTATCAACCGGTCTAAATCGTATATCCCATATTTTACACCCCCATGTAGTGAATCTCTATGTAAATAATCTCCTCTGTCTGCATCCAATTGACTGGATATTATCTCTTTCCAAAACAGAATTTTAGTGGGGGCTGCACCGTTAAAAAAAGAAGATATATTTTCAACTTTGATATCTATACCTCTATTCATCTTATGTTCTTCTATAGTTTCCCTTAAATCTTCATTGATTATCTTTGCGGTATATAATTCATGTTTGAACTTTTTACCGTTTTTTTCCCGCTTAGGCATGATTTTTTCAGTTGCATGGGAGTATGGAGCGTGACCTATATCATGAAGTAATGCGGCTAATCTAATCAATTGTCGAGACCTATTCATGCCCGTTTCAGATATACCCCACTCCTCCAATCTATTCATGCTCTTTTCATCTTTCTTTATCGCGTTGAACATTTCATCTGCCAGTTTCATAACTCCAAGAGAATGTTCGAAACGGGTATGATCCATACCGGGATATAGATAATCGGTGAGTGCATTTTGTTTCACTCTTCTAAGTCTCTGAAATGCTGGATGGTTGATAATCTCTTTTTCCCAATCATTGAAATTTATGAATCCGTATACTGGATCGCGTATTTCATGGGGTAATTTCACATTGTTACCTCATTTTTACAAAGTCTAATCTATTTATTAGTATTTATGGTAGAGGGGGCAGTAAAAGTGATATAAGGTATGAAAGCCATATTTACTTAAAAACATCTTATAACTAACTTTAAACTATCTTTTTACCCCTCACCTCAACCATATCCATTATCAAAGACGGCAATTAATTTATGCTCATACTTGAACAAAGAGAGATAAAATATTATTGATAGATATCTGCAAAATACAATAGATCTCCATCGGCTACACAAACTTAAATTAGTGATGTAGCGATATCAAAAAGGTGGTTGAAATGGATACGTTACGAGTAACGATCGAATTGCTAAGGTCCATCCTGAACATATGTAGAACGGATGAGAAAGGCTTGCCCGAGACGGTGACCAAGACTTTCATCATTGGGTTTTACCGGGAAGGGCTCATCGTACTGGGCAATGTCGCAAAGATACTCGGTTACTCGAAAATCGAGATGACAACGGTACTGAGGGACAGGAACATCCCTTTGAACTACGATCATGTAGAGGTGTAAAGTATGTCTTCAGCACAAGAGAATCTTCTTGTCTACCATGGCGCTTATGGATTATGTCGCGATCCTTCAGATCGGCTTCTCCTAGCTCGCATCGCCAGTGGGATCGATAAAGAGCGGTGGACATTACCCGGTGGAGGTATCGAGTGGGGAGAGCATCCGGAAGCAACTGTTCGTCGTGAGATGGCAGAAGAAACCGGGATCACTGATATCCAGAGCGCCCACCTGACCGCAATTTTTTCACACACATACCCTAGAAGTGAAGCCCGTCCGTACGATCCAGTCCACCATATAGGTATCATCTATGACCTGACACTTGGTCACTTCGAACTCAAGGATGAACATGATGGAACAACTGATCACTGCCGTTGGTTCACCGAGAGTCAAATCCAGCAGTTACCTCTCGTTCCCCTCGGTGAGTTCGCTGTTGATGTGGTGTGGCCGCGTGCTTCTCCGAGCGAGTAAGCAGATCCGTAGGCGTGCCGAATAAACTTCTCACGCTAACAGTGTTCTATGAACGGTAAAACGCCTAAGAGGAAAAAACAAAATGGAAGGCATCCGACACAGAAGCCATTAGCTTTAATGGAACGGATCGTTTTAACATCCATCGAAAAGAACGATCTGATACTGGACTCTTTCACAGGTTCTTCGACCACCGGGATAACAGCATATCAACAGGGAAGGATGTTCGTGGGTATCGACAAAAACGATACCTAGATGCATCGAAACGACGATTTAATGAGATAAAATTATTTATAGTGTTAATTACACTGTTATAAGAAGGTGTGATGATCTTGATGAAAAAGAAGTTGAGTTTAGGGATAGCTATATTGATGATACTGGCAAGTGTAACTGTTCTGTTTTCTGCAGGCACCGTTGAAGCTCATGCTCCTAGTGATGTGACTATAGACTATGATATCGAAGAAGAAGAGCTGACTGTTGATATAACACATTCTGTAGCGGATCCAGAGACCCATTATATTTACAACGTGGTCGTAGAGGTAGATGGCACAGAAGAGATAAACGAAGAGTATGACGAACAGCCCGACGATACAAATTTCTATTATACCTACGATCTGGTAGCGGAACCAGGCAGTACCATCGAGGCGACTGCATACTGCAATCAGGGAGGTTCGGGTTCGGATACATATGAAGTGGAAGATGAGGAAGACGACGATGAACCCTACGTAGTCGAATTCGGGGTGAACGAAGAAGACGAGGACGTCGTTATACCATATGACGAGGAAGTGCACATCTACGCGGAAGTTAACAATCCACTAGGCGATGAAGTAGTTATGACCGTGACGGTCTATGAAGACGATGGAGACCAGCGGCACCAGTGGGAAGAAACTATAGAAGCTGAAGGCACAGGTGTGATAGATAATAGTAGGGCCGAACATGTTGATGATTGGGAACCAGATGACTATGAAGTAGAGCTGGTAGTAGATGGCTACATCGAAGAGAGTATCTCAGTGACGGTTGAAGAAGAAGACGATGTACCGGGATTCACAACTATCCTCCTGGTACTCGCTGTAGTGGGTGCAGTTATAGTGTATCAAAAGAACAGGAAATAGGTAAACACTGATCAATAGCCCTAGATGATACTATTATCGATCCTTTCCCCCCTGATAGGATATTTCATGG
Source organism: Thermoplasmata archaeon (assembly GCA_003551065.1). Taxonomy (GTDB): domain Archaea; phylum Thermoplasmatota; class Thermoplasmata; order Halarchaeoplasmatales; family Halarchaeoplasmataceae; genus Saliniplasma. The sequence goes on from PULU01000091.1 coordinate 6,387, forward strand.
AGAGTGAACCTCTCTTCAACTACATAGAAAAAGGAAAGATGGTCAACAACTCGTTCTATGCACTTGGTACACTTAGCTGAACCTCGTAATCCGCAGAAAGACTTGGTCTTTCGAAGGAGAGACGGAATGTTATCATTCCTACGAAGCTTCCTTGCACAGGGAAGGTGCAGGCGTCTACAGGGATGCAAAACATCCCTTCGATATTTAGAATTAGGTTGTAATTCTGAAAGATCTCCAGTAATGGAAAGTTCCCCCTGGCAAATGAACTGGAAGCCCAACGCCTTCAGGCATTGGGAGGCGGTCACATATATAGTGGAACTCGTAACATCTTTTAGGAAAGTAAACTTTCCTAAGACATGAGGAATCTTTTGATCCCTCAGTGTTTTGAACTAAGTTGCGAGTTTCACAACTAGTCAACGACCTTCTAAAGTTCAAAAGGTCAGGTCATTGGCTATATATCACAAAACCATCTTTTTCAATAAAATTCTACACAATAATGGTTGATAACCCGTATTTCGTCTATCCCAAAATAAACGGTTTGACGGTAATAATCCCGAAATTTATTTATACCATTTCGACTTTTTTTCAAAAATATGTTCGATTACAGGCTCTCACCCAAGGAAATTCACATACTCACGAACCTATGCAAAGAAGAGAGGAGTATAGAAGAACTATCTAAAAATATCTCGCTCTCTTACACCAGGACCAGCGAATTGATAACTAGATTACAAAACAAAGGATTCGTCACCAAGTCAGGAAAACTAAAGAAGACCATAAGAAGAGCTAATGCGGAACATGCCCAGCGTTTTTGTGAACTCACCACCGTCTTCCCCCACATCGACTGGAAAGACCTACTTTCGCATTCTAAAGTGGAGATATTGACCCAGATATGTTCATCCCATCAAAACATCCAACAGCTTTCAAAAGAGACCAAAAAAACGAAAAGAACGATCAGAAACAACCTAAAAAAGCCAAAAGAGATCGGACTAATCAAAATCAAAAACGATAAATTCAAGATAACAGAAAGATTCTCACCCTTATGCTCCTTCCTGAAAAGCTGGAGGTATTTTTACAATTCATCCCTCAAAGACGAAGCTGCACCCAGTTCGGCGATAATATGGCAGCAAGGCTTGGAATTCATCATCGAGTATGATTCCCCCATCGATAACAAAAATTTTGATGAAACCGGCCCTTCCATCCTGACAGATCTCGATGACGAACTGGTTTATACCTCTTACACCTACATATACACGAAAAGAGAATTAGGTATCAAAGATCACCTCAAAAACGCATTAAGGATCGAAGGAGATAATAAGCGAATACAAAGAAGCGTGAAGAAGATCGCAAAGAAAAAAGATATTTTTCTTGATTTGAAGGGGGTTTCGCCTTGAAACTTTACGAAGGAGATAAGATAGAAGAGATTTTCAAAGAGATCGAGCAACTATCGACCAACAGAATAGAGGCATATATGCTTGGAGGAGGGGCGATGATTCAACACGGCTTCAAGACAGCAACAAAAGATATTGACCTAGTATTAGATGACCAAGTACATCTAACGACACTAATAAGTGCTTTGAAAGAGATAGGATACGGAACAGTGACCGAATTGGAAAATGTTTATAAAAAGATGGATGCGAAGACCGTTCTAGAACGAGAGAACAGACCTCGTTTCGATATATTCCTCGATATCGTATGTAAAAAACTAGTTCTCTCTGAGAATATAAAAGAACGTTCAATCGAATACATCGATCTAGACCATCTAACGATTAAACTATTATCGAAAGAGGATATATTTTTATTCAAAGTGGTGGCGACTAGAGAAAGAGATATGGAGGATGCGAGCCGATTGGTCGAATCGGGTCTAAATTGGTCAGTTATATTGAAAGAGACTGAAAGACAGTCTGTATATACTGATAGGAAATGGTTCCCTCTGCTCTACCAATCCATAGAAGAACTAGAACAAGAATATTCTCAGAACTGTCCAATCAAAGAAAAGATATACAAGAGAGCTATGGATGACCTTGAAAATATTAGTTGAGCGATGAAGAGACGTTCATTTTCCAGATAACCAAAAATACTAATCATACTTCATCTCTCTTCAAAACAGGTAGTATTCATGATGAAATTATACTATGGTACCGAGGACGAAGACGGCAATATCCCCGGGAACGTGATAGAGGAAGGAGAATTGGTATCTTCAGTTCTTATCTCTTCCAAAGACCTTTCAGATAGAAAAAAACCCGGTGAGATGGAGATCGAAGAAGATGATATCCTGGAGCAGGCATCGGAGATAGATCCATCGGAATATCTCGTCAAAGAGTGGAACCATGGAAAAGCCAAACGGATATACTCTGGTCTCATCGGAAGTATGAACGATGAATGGAAGGAAGTAGATTTTATAGAGGTCTACGGAGACGGTTCCATATATGCTGACGGCGAGAAGATCAAGGGAGAATTCACCATAACTCAAGGTGAAATAGTATTGATAAAGAACGTACAAGACATCACCGAGAGAACGGATCAAGAGATGGAGAAGGAATACTTCCGTTGTTCGAGCTGTGATAAAGAAGTCAGGTCGTACAGGGCCATCGAGGATGCGGCCCCCGATGAATGGGTCATCGATCCAGAAGATATGGATCCGGAGAGAAAAGATGATTCTATAGTGTTGAAAGGAGTATGTCCCGATTGTTCAAACTGAAAAACTCGTATAAATATATCAAAGGATGATCAACCCAATTAAAATGTTCTAAATCACAATCATATAAACATCAATAAGTATATATACTTTTTAACATAATCATAAGGTATGAAACTGTCATATCGTCTCCAAAAGGAAGATCCATACGAGCGATATCCCGATATATTCAAGGAGATTCACACAAAACCCTACCGCCCCCAAAAGAGATTCAAGTTGATCGTCAGTTCCAGAGAAGATGCAAAGAAAGCAGTCAAAGCAGGCATACCGATGCTATGGATCGATACTCCGTACACCAAAGTTCTCAGATATCCGATGAGTATACCAGATACTATCGTGGTCCCCAGGGAATATAAAGAAGTTGTAGAAAGTGGACTGAACGTCCATACCTTCGAGAGTATGACTCCTTTTAAAGATGATACGATCATACCAGACTTTGAAGATGTAGTAGTTTTCATGCTGAAGTTAGATCCCCTGGCAGCTAGAGCCATGGTTGACAGGAGTGATATCAACAAAATATATTTACAGAAACGGATCCTCCAGGAGGAGCTCGAAAGAGAGGCTTCAGAGGTATATCTACATGACTATCTAGACATCCCGGTTATCGAAACAGATATGAGAAGAGAGGATATACTGAAGGTGACAAATAGGAACAAGATTCGAGAGGTGATCCCTTGATAAACGATTTTCTTGAAGAAGTATGCAAAGAATTGAAAGAGATTGGTATAGATTACATAGTTGTCGGTGGTTCCGCAATAGAGAACAAAGGATGGGAGATAGGTACTTATGACATCGATTTTGTATTGACTACAAAAGGATTTTCTGAATTAGAAGATAGATTAAAGGAGAGTCCGAGATTCAAAGTTGTAGATAAGATAAAAACCATGATCGAGAGCGAATTTATGTTCGAAAATACATGGAGAACTGTGGAGTTCCTTGATCCGGAATACTTTTCTGGAAAAAAGTCAGGGGATGAATTCATAGATTATGTTAAAAGATACAGAAGCACCAAGAAAGAGATAGGTTATATAGCTGATCCAGAAGTAGTTTTCTATATGAGGCTGGTGATCACGGATTGGGAGATATACGGACAGAAGATATTGAGAGATATAAAAGCAGGACTACCTGTAACCGTTTTAGACGATGTGGTGGATATCGCTGAAACTTTAGGTCTCAAAGAAAAAATGAAACCAAGAGTTGAATACACCAAAAAGATTGTAAAATCTCGTTTGTAGACCATTAAAAATTTTTGCATCTATCAGAACTCAGAAATATCTGATAAAAATGAGCAAAGCTATATCTTCGATATTTTTGAAGATATGTGATGAACGTCTAAAAGAACTAACTTTTCTCCCATAACTAACACCATCTAGATTTCAAAGGTAAAAACATATACCTATAGCCCCATATAAGGAAGGTGAACGACCTGCTCGAACAAAAACATTACAGATATGTCATTCTATTCACTATCTTTTTGATCATCAGTAGTTCATGTTTTATCGGTATCTCAAGGGAACATTCAGAAGTAGAGATCACTCGGAACAGGACTGTTACAACTGAAGACGGCATCAACATCTCATATGATGTATACGAGCCCAAGAACAACGATTCACCGAAATACGGCGTGATCGTCGGCCACGGCTTCACAGCCAGTAAAGAGAGCATGCATCTAACGGCCTTGACCCTAGTTAAAAGAGGATTCGTCGTTACCACTTTAGATTTTAGAGGACACGGTAGGTCAGGTGGAACTCTCAGCATGGGATCTTCGGATGACTCCGATGTTCTCACAAGAGATATACTGGCGGTGAAAACGTACCTGGATAGCAGGGAAGATGTGGTCCATGGAGATTACGGTATCATAGGTCATTCTATGGGTGGTAGGGCGGCCTTCAGCGTATGCATGGATGACGATTCGTTCACGAGGATGGTAGGTATAGCACCATCGGTGGATCACGATCTTATAGATGAAGATAGGCCGGAAGATCTTTTGATAATTTCAGCCAGATATGATACATTGTTCCCTCCTGAGATAAACAGACAGGTCATATCCAAGAGACATGATATATCCGAGGAGGATGTAGAATACGATAAGATATATGAAGACACGGTGACCACTTCCAAGATAAGTGTCATAGATAACGTCGATCATCTGACCGTCCTTTGGTCGTCTGCAACCCATAGAGAGATAGAAAGATGGTTTGCAGAGTCCTATGATCTAGATGAAGAGCAAAGTTCCACATCTTACCTGAACATACTTACCATCATCGGATTGCTATCGGCCTTATCGGCATTTTTCACTTTGGTTTACCTCATACACGGAAAACAACAAGATGTTGTAAAGGACCATCTAGATTTCAAAGCGCTCAGCAGGGATTACTTTCTGTACTCATTTTTGTTCGCGATCCCAGGTTTTATTATCTTTTCCCCCCTCTTCCTACTCCCTCCTTTGAACACTTCTATCTATATCTCGATATTGAGCGGTAGTTTTCTCGGTACTGCATACCTCCTGCGAAAGATGACTAAGGAAGATGAAACTTTCAAGGATAGGCTTAAAAGATATCTCCACACTCCAGTATCGGAGTACATCTATGGAGGGATATACGGTATCTCTCTGCTTTTAATAGTGAAGATCTTCGTTTCAGACCGTTATCTTAACCTGACTCTGATAAGTTCACGTTTTATATATTTCATTTTGACAGCTGTGATATTGTTCTTTTTCTTCTCCATCGATAATATGTTCTTCTTCGATTTTTTGAACAAAAGCAAGCTCTCTACTGTCAAAACCATAGCATTATACTCTTCATACAAATCGATATACGTGGTGGTGATCATGATCATAGCAAGTTTACTGGCCATGGGCTCGTATTATATGATACCCTACGCAGTCGGGCTTTTCGTTATCATAGGTATCAGCTCGGTTTTGATACACCGATCTTCAGGAAGTAAGATCATCCCGTCCGTAGCCGTTAGTATACTGATATCTTCTATATTTGTGTCAATAACTGCTCTCTTCGATCAGATATCGATGATACTTTGATTTTGCCTTTCTTCTTTTCAACCACTTCTTTATATCGACATCCCATATATGTTGAGATCTAGAACCGTTACAAATTTATGGCATATACACCAATGTCTAAAAGATGACATATCTCTGCATAGATATTGGAGCTTCAAAAACACTCATCGGGACCGGCAACAGGGATCTTGAATCCTGTACTAGAGTAAGAACCGACGAATTCCTTACTGAACCTAGCATGGAAGATCTGCCCATGGAAGATATAGAAAAAGCCATGATCGCCACTCCCGGCCCTTTGGATCGTGAAAAAGCTGTGATATATCCGCCAAACATACCAGGTAAAAAAATTGATATGAACGAACTGTTGAGTCCGAACCTAGAAAATTTTTTTCTAGTGAATGACTGTAATGCAGGGGTCGTGGGTGAATACGTCTTCGGAGAGACCTCTGCCTTGGACATGGTCTACATCACAATCAGTTCAGGCATAGGTGCAGGTGTTATAATCGGTGATAATTTGATCGAAGGTTGGATGGGGAACTTTGCAGAGGTGGGCCATCTCAAAGTGGGAGGTGATCGCAGGTGTGGCTGCGGCGGTAGAGGTCACTGGGAGGCCTACTGCTCCGGCAACAATTTACCTAACTTTGCGTATGATTTGACCGGAAAAAAATTCAAAGACGCGGAGGAGCTTTTTCTCAGATATAAAGAGGGAGATACTTCTGCAAAAAAAGCCGTCCAAAAGATGAAAGAGTACAATGCTGTCGGGATCTCTGATGTTGTCAACGCCTACAACCCTGAACTTATCGTTCTAGGGGGTGGGGTCGCCGTTAATAACCCTGACTTGATCACTTCAGGTCTAAAGTCCATGTTGGAGAGGGATATCATCTGTGAGATGCCTGAAATAGTCACAGCATCATTGGAAGACCGATCCGTGCTGTTCGGACTCCTTGCCTTCTGTCATCTGGACGAAAAGGTAGATTTTCTTCAGGATCAGCATACTTCTATCCGACCTTTAAAGTGAACTACATACTTCATTTTTCCTTGAAGACACATGCATGTGCCGGGAGTTATAAGAAAGAATATGAGTTATTGACATCTACTTCTTACTAAATGGATGCGTCTTTGTTTTTAGTCAAGATAAATATGCAGATACGTGGTTTTCTAACGAGTAGATCATTCAAATCGAGTGGCAACGTAGTCTATTATTATGCCATAAGCGATGCCTGCAAAGAAACTAGGCCAATCTCTGAATTCGCTGGTAAAAGTTATAGCGGAAGATACGATCAGACCCAGGAGCAGCCCTCTTATGATGTAATTTTTATCGGATCCTATTATCTTGATATCGTAAGCCAAACCTATCAAAAGGCCCAATACGATACGATTGTACCACATAGCGAAAAGGAACATCTCGTTCCCACCGTACCCTATCCGTGTTCCCACACCTACGATACATAATACTCCCAGTACAGCTCCCATCATGACCGAGATCAAGATCCTTTTAGTTCTCATGTATCACATCTCCATGCTGTTTCAAAAACTTTTCAAAGGATGTCAGGAACATGGTATATTGACTCGGATACGGATCGATCCTTCCCCCAAATGAATCGATGAGTTCTTCAGCCTTCTCTTTGAATATTCTCTCCCCAGTTATCTCTGAAAGATATGTTAGATCGAGTAAGGCCACCGAGTTTCCAGAGGGATAAGCGCCGTCGTAAACCGGTTTCTTACGTAAAGGGAGTTCATCCGAAGGACTGAAATAAAATCCACCTGTTTCAGTATCCCAAAACTTCTCTATCATGGTTCTAGATAGTTCCTCAGCTTTATCAATATATCTCCTCTCTTCACAGGCTTTATAGATCTCTAAAAGTGCCCAAACGATGTAAGCGTAGTCGTCAAGCATACCGTCAATACCTACTTCACCTTCGATATATCGGTGATAAAGTTTTGAGTTATCTTTCGATTCCGACAAAATGAACTCTATACCTTTTTCCGCCTCTTTCAATATCTTCTCATCATCTAATATCTCAGCCGCTCTTGCCAGTGATGCGATCATCAACCCGTTCCAATCAGTCAATATCTTCTCATCCCTTCCTGGAGGTTTCCTTTTCTCCCGTTCTTGGTACAAACTAGATCTTACCCGCTCCACTCTTTCCGTATCAACGATTTCAGTCGTGTAAAGCACGTTCTTACCTGTCTTTTTACCGGTAGATTCTTCCAGATAATTACCCTTGGTTTTAACGTTGAATAACCTTTTGAATTCTTCGGACCGGTCCCCAAGTATATTATCGATCTCTTCTCCAGTCCATGTATAATATTTTCCCTCCTCACCATCGACGTCTGCATCTTCCGACGAATAAAACCCTCCGTCATCAGCCTGCAGATCTCTGAGGACGTATCTTATAGTTTCTTCAACAGTTTTCCTGTACTTCTCTTTTCGAGTGGTCCTGAAAGCCTCTACATAAGCTAAAACAAGCATGGCCTGATCGTAAAGCATCTTCTCAAAATGTGGTAGTTTCCACTGTCTATCGGTGGAGTACCTGTGGAATCCGTAACCGATATGGTCGTAAATTCCTCCACTTCTCATGGCATCTAGGGTTTTGATGACCATATCCAGGGCTTTACTCTCTCCGGTCAACTCATGATACCTTAACATAAAAAGTAAATTATGAGGTGATGGAAACTTGGGAGCCGCTCCAAAACCAGGATATTCTTCATCGAAGGCTCTTTCAAGGGAAATGTAAGCCCGGTCCAAAGTCGATCGGTCCATGGCCCCCTGAGTCCGTCTCTTCTCTTTTAGAGATAAGATCACGCTTTCACTCCTAGATAGGACTTCTCGTTTTCGATTCTCCCACTGGTGTTTCAATTTTTTTATCAATTCTTTAAAGCCCATACGACCGTATTTTCTTTCTTTCGGGATGTAAGTAGATGCATAGATCGGTTTTTTATCGGGAGTCATAACGATGTTCAAAGGCCATCCACCTGAGCCCGTCATAGCCCTGGCAAAGTCCATATATACCATGTCCACGTCCGGTCTTTCTTCTTTATCTACTTTTATTGAAACGAAGACCTCGTTCATCAATTTTCCCACTTCTTGATCTTCAAAGGATTCATGTGCCATCACATGACACCAATGACATGATGAATATCCTATGGAAAGGAATA
>PULU01000085.1 GCA_003551065.1 Thermoplasmata archaeon
CAATATAAAATCAACTTCTTAAGGGAAAATAAAATAAACTTATACTGATTATCCACCATCATGACCACGCTCGTAACCGGAACCGTTGGGTTTATAGGATTCCATACCGCTAGAACTCTGCTCGAAAAAGGGGAAAGGATAATCGGTATAGACAACGTAAACGACTACTATTCTCAAGAGTTGAAATGGGACAGAAACGCTGTTTTGGAAAAATATGATGACTTTCACTTTTTTCACCAGGATCTCTGCGATCTCGATGTTTTAAAAAAGATCTTTGAAGAGTACGAGATAGATAAGATCTGTCATCTAGCTGCACAAGCAGGAGTAAGATATTCGGTAGAAAATCCTCACGCATATCAACGTTCCAACCTTGAAGGTTTCACCAATATTTTAGAAGTGGCAAGACATAATGAAGTCGAAAATTTGGTCTTCGCTTCCTCTTCTTCTGTATACGGGGGGAACGAAGACATACCATATTCTGTCGGTGATGATGTGAACAAACCAGTTTCTTACTACGCTGCGACCAAAGTAGCAAACGAAGTCATGGCTCATTCCTATAGCCACCTTTATGACCTCAACTGTACAGGTCTAAGATTCTTCACTGTTTACGGCCCATGGGGAAGACCGGATATGGCCATGTTCAAGTTCACTGATAGGATAGTCGAAGGAGAACCTATAGACGTTTACAACTATGGAGACATGAAAAGAGACTTCACATATATAGAGGACATCGTAGAGGGGGTTGTATCTTCACTCGAAAAGGATTTTGACTACGAGATATTCAACCTGGGGAACAATACGCCGGTAGAACTCATGGAATTTATAGAGATACTGGAAGAAACGATCGGTATAAAGGCGGATAAGAACATGCTCCCGATGCAGGCCGGGGATATGAAAGTTACCTATGCGGACATCTCCCGTTCTAAAGAAAAATTGGGTTTTAAACCCAAGACAGATCTGGAAGATGGCGTAGAAAGATTCGTGGAATGGTACAAAGATTACTATAAAGTAGAATTCTGATGTGGCATTCGATCCTCCTTAAACAGTGAGTACTCCCCAGGCTTTAGCCCTGTCTTTTACCCATATCTCTTTTGAAAATTCCATCTATAAAGCTAAATAATATGAATTTGAGAATTAAAAGAGGGATTTTGGTGTAGCAGTAATTGGTGATAACTCAATTACTACTTTACATCCAACTCATTTTTCGTTTGGTAATTTCATTGACATAAAATCTTCTAAATCATTATTTAGAATCATCTAGCACATCTTGTAAGGGCTGATAATCCTAAGATGAAAGAAGTTCGTATCCCTCAGCCCAAGATTTAACTTTTTTAAATCCTCTCCAAATAACGGTCCGTCCTGGTGGAGGATCAGATGATCTATCCAAGTAACCGCCTAGCTTAGCTACCGCAATAGCGTATTCTTTTCCTTGTTTCTCTTTCAACTCAGGATATTTTTTCTCAAGAACTCTCATTTGAGTTTCAGTAAGAATATGACTTATATCATGCTCGCTATTTCCGCGGGCCATATCCCTCAATTCCATCACTTTCCAGGCAATCACTGAATAAATACCTAGTAGGACTTCTATTCTTTCCCATTTTTCATGTTTCAGCTCTTCTATTTTGCATCCTGTCTTGAGCACTTTGTGCCACTCTTCTATACGCCAGCGTAACTGGTAATATTCCATCACTTCCAACGCATCATCCAGATCTTCTACTGGTTCAGTAGTGACCAGAACCCATTCCATCGCATCATCATCTTCTCTTATCTCTACTATTCTCACTAAGTTTATGTCAACCGTTTCCGTCCGATCTGAGTCGTTAGGTGGCAGTAACTCACAACTACCAGTCTGAACAGACAGATCTGCTGTTCTTGCTTTTCTTCCTTTCTTCTGTTGTATCTGTATCTTAGTCTGTCCTATCTCGGGCATCTCCTTACTCCAATCGAGCAGATGGTCTTTTTCTCCAGAAGTAGTTTTGATGGAACGGTTTTGGTTTGCTCTGATAACATATCCAACGTCCTTTTCTTTTAAATCTAAAAAATGGTCAAAATCGTCTGCTCCACGATCCATCACATGGATAGCTCGTATATCCTCTGGTGGCACCTCATCAGCTCTTTTCGCTCCTCGGATCCATTTTTCTTGCTCATTCCTTAATTCTGTCGGTTCCTCTTTTCCGTTCGTGTCATAAGTGGCAGTCGGCTCTTGACTTTGATCTTGAATCAGTACCTGTTGATCTAAGACTCCTATGGTCCTTCCACTATTTGGGTCTATGCCGATCGTTGAATGTACTAGAACTCCTCCGAAATCGGTCTTTGAGTACCCTATATCTCCTAGGCCTTCGATCGATAGAGGTGATGGATAAGTCAGATGAGTAGTATCAGAAACACACAATATCTCGTCTAGACTTGATCCATCTAATCTTGATTTTATCTCTTCTTGATGTGATGATAAGATCTCCATACGATTCACCTTCGGATTATCTGTAAATCTATATACAGCTTTTGTTGATGCCCAATCTCCGCTTGCTTCAGGGATAGATTTAGAAGGAGCACTTCCAAGGTCCACTGCTATTTTCTTCAAACGATCGCTAAGACGTTTATCTCCAAAATCGGACCTCCTAAATTCACTTCCTACAAATTCTGATACATCCCTTACAATATCTTCACTATCTATATTTTTTGTCTGACGATCCGTGCTTTTTGCTTCCATATTGTATTATTATTTAAATATTAATTATCGGTCTAGAATCTGTATTAATTTCTCATTGATCCGTTCTCATCTGAATTCGGTGAACAGACCTCATTCAACTTATGGGTAAAAGACAGGGCTGAAGGCCGTGGGCATGCTCACTTATTGACCAGCAAAGTCTTGTAAAGAAGTTTGAGGAGTCCCTGAGGAATGGTGTGGTTTTCTTTGTATAGCCATCGATTCACCAGAATTATTTGCGTAGTGGTGAGTTTGTGATTCCTTTATATAATGTTCCACCTTTTCAGGTGTTATCTCACCTATTGGTCGAAAGCACTTACCTGCAGACCAAAGATGGTTTTCATCATACCCTTTCAGCTCAGGGAAGACCTTTCTTAGTTCTCTAGAACTAGCGCCCTTCAAATACTGAATTACTTCAGATATCGATTGGGAAGGGCGGTGACCTAGAAAAATATGCACATGGTCTTCCTCTACACTCATCTCATAGATCTGAAAACCGTGCCTCTCTGCAATCTCCAGTAAAATGCTTTCCAGTTTTTTCCGAATGTCAGATCTCTGGAACATCCGAAAACGTTTATAAGGGCTTATCACTACATGATACAGGCTTTGGCCAAAGCCATGGCTATATGAACGCATGCTTGTCATTTTTTCTCGACTCCTGGCGGTTTCTACAGCGCCCCGCAGGGGCGCGCCGCCAAGTCGAGAACGCGCTCTTTGACTAAAAAATTTA
>PULU01000064.1 GCA_003551065.1 Thermoplasmata archaeon
CAGCCACAATTTTGCAATAGAATACCGGCAGCCGTCTCTCCAGGCAAAAGGAGAGAATATGACTCCATTCCATATCAACGGAATAAACCCCGTGTTCTTTATAGAGTTTTCTTTTGTCTGTTTCCGGCATAAAAACATCAGCGGTATAATGTCTCCCGGTCATCAGGGGTTGCGGATAGTACTGAACATACGGTTCGTAAAGAAGAGGCATCTCCAGCTCCCTTGCAAATGTCAAGCGTGGCAGAATAAAATCACCCTTTTTAATATCAGGATGACAGCCCCCTGCTGTCCCTGCCACAAAGAGGTAATCATACTTTTCTTTTTCAATGGCACTCAAAAAACGCAGGGACTTTTTTTTCCCAATTCCTGTGGCCACGGCCTCTACCTGAAAATTCCATTTTTCACCATACCACCGCCTGTAACCTTCTTTTTGTTTTTCCATCAGGTTCCAGCGTTGCTGAAAAGGAATTATTTCTTCGGGAAGAGCTCCCAGAATAAGGATATTTTTCATTGCCTTCTATTTTAGAAGGAAAACCAAAAAATGCAATCTTTACGCACTGCATTATTCCTGGAAAACAACCACTCCTCTGAAAATAAATATCCTCAGGAGCCAGAATTCAGGAGAAAGCAGTCAGAATGGGAAAGAACAAAGAATAAGAATGCATCACGCAAAGCTCGCAAAGTCAACTATAAGGAATAGAAAAAACTTGAACCTGAATAAATAATGATACTCCTATAAAATTTTAACGCGAAAATTTTGTTCTCTTTCATAATACGGGAATTTTTACTGTTTCCTTCTGTGAAATTTTGTACCATAATTTTAATTTTTCTTTTAGGGCCATTATCCCCCCTAAAGCCATGTGTTCTTTAAACCATGCCCTGAGAAATGGGAACGATTCTCTTTTTTTCTACTGTAACACTACGAGAATAAAGTTGCCTTTTTAATAATCTCTACACTGTGGATTTGTGCGACTTTGGGGAAAGTGTTGGAGTTTTTTTGTAACCTTTTTCACCGGTTTGCGATACGTTTTTTAAATTACTGTGGGATTGAGTAATAAACCTTTGGTGATAATTCGCGTCAAACATCTCCTTCTTACTGAGGAGGGCATAGAGAATTTTGAGCAACTTGTTTGCAACGGCAATCAGGGCGACCCTGGCTGGTCTGCCCTTTTCCCTCAATCGATGATAATAGTCCTTAAAGACGCCGTCTGTTTGTATTGCTCGCAATGAACACAGATACAGGCGTCGTCTCAGGTGGGGATTACCTTTTTTGGAGATACGACCGCGCCCCTGGTACTTTCCCGATTGTCTAATAACCGGATCCGTCCCGACAAAGGCGATCACCTTTCGGTGGCTCTCAAAATTTTCAATAGCCGGTAAATGCGATAAAATAGAGACCACCGAAATAGGCCCTATTCCTGGAATGCTCTGAACTATTGCCATCTGTAAGGGATAATGTTTTGTGCAAAGCTGTTTCTGTTCCTGTTCCAGAGTCTGCACCGTCTTTTTCAAGGTATACATTATCTCAATCGTCGTGCGAAACAGTTTCCTGTACCCTTCAAATTCTCTGCCTATAGAGCGTTTGGCCAATGAGTACACTTCTTCCGGCTTGAGGTTCATATTCTTTGTTTTTGCAGGCAACATTTCGTGAAACCTCTTGATGAAGTGGCGTCGGCTCATAGCTGTTACCGAGGGGGCACTGGGGAACTCTTCCAGAAAGGTAATCAGGTATCTCGAAGATAATGAAACGATCTCCCTTTCTAATTCCGGAAAACCTAAAGCCAGCCAGGAACGTATCTTTACCTTGCACTCGGCAAGCCTGGTCACATAGTGTTCGCGCTCTTTGTCATAATAAGACAATTGCTGCAACACTTTGCTGGGAACCGTTGGCTTGACTTTCGTTTCCACCAGGTACCGGGCAATTTTAACGGCATCTTTTTTGTCCGTTTTACAGGGTCGCAAGGTCACTTTACAATACTTGGCAATGATCATGGGGTTGAGAATAGTGATGTTGGGAGTAAGCTTTTCTCTGAGAAACTCAAACAAATTGTAGTGATAATGCCCCGAAGATTCCATGCCAATCCATACCTGGTCCGGGTTTTCACAGTGCTGTTTCACCATCTTCAGCAGGCCGTGAAAGCCCTCATAATTCTGTTCAAAAACGGCATGTTTGATACACCCCTTGTCTGCATGGAGCAAGGCCGCGTCAAACTTTTCTTTGGCAATGTCAATGCCAATGTACCACTTGTTCATGGTCTCCTCCTTTAATTAAGTAGAAAGGAATGTTCACCGCTTGCTTTTTACCCATTCTCCGTTGTTGCACTCGAGCTCGGAGCCCAATCAACTTATTGGAGCTTTACAAAGCAATTGTCCGCACATTGTGACAGGCTTTACATCCTAACATCTGCAAGAAGGACTTGTGAAACACTTCCCTTCCCGGCTTCTTTTGGTATTGTTATGAGGCTAAACATCTCACAAAATATTGTGCGGTAAAAAGTCACTGGATAAAAGCAAAAAAAGTTGTACCATAAAGATGAGAGATAGTTCTTTGGACAGAATAACAGGGATTCGTTAAAAGAGAGCAACGGGAAAGCAGGAGTAAATCCGGACTGTTATAGGCTAAGAGCTTGTATGGTAACAGCTGGATTCCTGCTTTCCCCTTTTTAATTTTGCCCGGCTTAATTGTACAATAAATATTTCAGGCTCCTTTAATTTACTGAAAACATCTAAAGCTAAACATCCAGGAAACAGATGCCAGACTTTGCGACAAGCTCGAAGCCTACACGCAATTAGCCGGCCTTCTGCTTCCCTTAGTTCTTAATTATACTCTATTATTATAATCTATTTGTAGTAGGAGCTCGCAAAGTCGCAAAGTCATACCACGGAGAAGAAATAGGGATTGAAGATAAAGACCGCAAAGGTTAAGAAAGAACGCAAAGCAGAGGAATGTTTTTTGAAAAAGAGAGAACCCAGAAAAGAATGCATCACGCGGAGTCGCAAAGAGGTAAATCTGACAGAGTGACCTTTCATAATAAGATGCCGATCCCGCCATAGGCGGACTGTAAGTCGGGGATCGGCGCTCCCAGGAAAGCGGCAATACAATAGTGAAGTACAAGGTTTTTTACCAATGTGTATTTTATTTTGAAAAGTTTAGATTCAGAGGAGCTATTTATATCAGGATGAGAGCTTGTTTTTGCTGTTCTTTCCCATTCTGACTCCTGTTTCCTGTATTCTGACTCCTGAGGATATTTCTATTTTCAGATGAGAATAAACCACGAAAAGCACGAAAGAACGCGAAAAAAAGATAATATCATGTTTTCGGGGCTGATTTTCTGTCTTCCTGAAGTGCACACTGGCTGATTTGCAATCTTCTTTAATATTTTCTTAAAAGGTATCACTTTGCGGGCGAGCTTTGC
>PULU01000080.1 GCA_003551065.1 Thermoplasmata archaeon
GCACCTGAAAAGTTAAGCGACGATGTTAAGGAGCAGGGTTTAGAAGTCAACGCTAATGATATTCCTGACAGGGAGCAGAGAGAAGGCAAACGAGCAGTCAGGTATATCGACCCGGATACTGGTGATATGTGGGTAGAATATGAGGATAGACCATTGACACCGGATGAAAAGACACAGCAGTATATTTCAAAACTTGCCCAGATTTCTACTTCGGGGCTGGTTAAGGAAGAAAAGCTGACAGAAGATGAGTTGATAGATTTGGCGGAAATGTATCCTCGTTGGAAACTTGACACAGAATACAAGGCAGGGCAAATAATAAGCTACCACAATAAACTCTACGAAGTCCTGCAAGACCATACTTCGCAGGAGGACTGGTCTCCCGATGTAGCGGAAAGTCTGTTCACGAATGTGATGCCCGAAGGAGTAATCCCGGAGTGGGAGCAACCTTCTGGAAGTCATGATGCTTATAACGAAGGCGATAAGGTAACACACAACGGCGAAGTATGGATTTCTATGATTGATGCTAACACTTGGGAGCCGGGCGTTGAAGGTTGGGAGATATACGAAGAAGAGTAATTAAGGCGGTGATGTAATTGCCTTCATTTGATATACAAAGGCGGGAAGATGGTGGCACTTGGACGACTATTGCCACCGTCGATGATACCGATTATACAGAAAGTAATGATGAATATACTTGGTATGATAGTCATGATTTTGAGTATGATGTGAACTATGAATATCGTGTGCAGGAGACCGAGGAACAAGAATGGAGTAATGTTGAGGGCTTTGTCTGGGATGTTAAAAAAGAAACCCGGGTTTTTGAAAATTACTCTGAAACCTCTGATAGTCTGGCTGAGTTTGTACGCAAAGGTGTTAGGGCTTTTGAAAATTATGCTGGTAAGTCGTCAAATAAATATGAAACAGTCCGGAAACCGTATAGGAACTTTAATAATTACGCTGGTAAATCGGTTAATGAGTATAAGGGTATTCGTAAAACTATTAGGAATTACCAGAACTTCTCTGAAATATCAATCAGCCAGCTTGATTTAATTCGCAAACCAGTCAGGTATTTCAATAACTATGCTGATAAGTCGGTTAATGTTTATGAGAAAATTCGTAGAGTTCTGCGGAGATATGAAAGTTACGCTGATACGTCTGTTAATGAGCTAAAGTTAACTCGGAAGCCGTATAGGAACTTTAATAATTACGCGGGCAAGTCGGTTAATGAACTGGTTTATGCTAGAAAGAAAGTTACAATTTATTATAGTAATTACAGCGAAAAATCGGTCAGCAGAAGTAAGGTAGTTAAGAGATCAGGCCACCGCAATTTTGAGAATTATGCTAAGCAGTCAACTAATTATTATATTCCGATTCTTGAGGACTGGCGACGCTGGCGTAATTATGCTAAGAGTGCAGGTGTAAGAGTTAAGTTTATTCGCAAGACGCATAGGCAATATGAGAACTATGCGGAGAAATCTTATACAGAATATAAACCGCACCGCCAGCCGAAAAGGATATTTGAGCATCACAGCAGAAAAAGTAGTTATCAATCTTTCATTAGGCATATAAAAGCGTATAGAGAATATAATTCTTATGCTGATAGCTCTATTAATAGGTATGATAGGCAGGGCGCTGGTATAAGGACGCTTAAAAACTATGCTGATACTTCTGTTAATACATTTAAAGCTGAGCGCCGAGCTAAAAGAGTGTTTAAAAATTATTCTGATAAGAGCTATAATGAGTATGTTATCAAGAAGCAGAAAACTTTTAGAACTTTTGAAAACTATGCTGATACTTCGATAAATGAGTTTGTGAAAAGAGCTGAGGTTGTAAGGCGCTATAATAACTTTGCTGATAAGTCGGTAAATGTTTTTGATTACAGGGAAACGGTAGCACGCAGGAACTTCAATAATTATGCCAAGAAGTCAACTAACCGCTTTCACACGGGTAGAATTGCTTCTTTAACTTTTACTAATTACGCTAAGAAGTCGACTAATGAGTTTGTCCGACCTAGATATTTATTTTTAGAGGACCCTGAAGTTGAAACTGAAGGGCCGATTGCCACGCATATAACCGTGCGGTCGGGTATAGATGAACACACGGCTAGTATTGATGTTCCGGATGATAGGCGTGTTGATAAGCTTGTCGAGATAGACCGCGGCGGTGCCGGGATATGTCAGGAAGTTGCTGAACGACTGCTTGAAAAATGGGCAGTTGAGAGGACATCGGTTACCGGGGTAGTTCCTCTGGACTTACGATTTGATTTCAGGCAGAAGGAATGGGTGAAAATACCGGAAGCTGATATTGATGAGCCGATGGTAATACAGTCCATAACGCATAATCTTGAGGAAGGCACGACTACGCTGGTTTTCGGCGATTTAGAGTTGAATGAAGATGAAGTGGTTGCTCGTATTTTAGATAGCCTTGATACGAATGTTATTCCGAAGGACCACTACGGTGAGCTTTCAAGGCGCGATGATGCCGACTGGGAAAGCGACCTAATCAATATACCAGCCAGATTTGAACCACCGGATGAGCAGGCGCAGGGGCTGTTTGTTACTGAAACCGAAATGGGATTTTATGACCACGAGCAAACTCCTGCTTGGCGGACTTTTATGGATAATAGCGGTAACTTTTATTTAGGTGGAACTGACGGCGCACTACAATGGAACGCCTCTACGGATGAACTTCTGATTGATGGCGATGGAACTTTCAGCGGTGATATTACAGCGCAAGGGACTGTTCACACTGACGCTATTAGCTCTGTTAACCCCGGTGCGATAACAATTACTGGAGAAACAACCTTTGAAGATGATGTTACAATTAAAGGAACGCTTGATGGTGTTGACGGAACTTTCTCCGGGGCAATCACGGGTGGAACTATAAATATAGGTGCGAATTTCAGCGTTGATAGTAATGGTAATATGACTGCAGTTGATGTAGATATTGAAGAAGAGCTAACATTAAATAATATTTATGATGGTGGTGGGCTGCATTTCCTCGATGAGTGGGGCAGTAAGTTTGGCAAGATAGTACTAACGGATAGACATCTTCTTGTTACTAGTCCGGATATTTTACAATTGGGTAAATTGGGAGAAACAGAAACTGTACAAACAACCTCCGATAAATTTTTGGCCGCTGTAGGTACTGCGACTGACAATACGATGTTGGAATACACTTATAATAATTTAGATGTTGAGGGCGATGTTGAAGTTTCATCAGGCGGACTTTTTAAAGGCGGAGTTGGAGAAATTTCGATAGGCCACGGGTACACCGATGTCCACCATTACTGTGGAAACCTTTGGTATACGATTTACCCTGACCAAAACACCATAGACAATGGAATAAGGTTTAGGACTCGTGGTGGGAATACAATGCAGGAGTTTAGAA
>PULU01000147.1 GCA_003551065.1 Thermoplasmata archaeon
GGAGGTATCTCATGCCCCGCATAGCCCGTTTTATCCGTAATGACCGCCAAACCGTCTACCATGTCATATCACGTACTGCCCTGCCCGGCCTACCCATCAAGGATACTGACAAGGATTATCTGTTGGGGCTTATCAAAAGACTGAGCAGGCTTTACTTTGTTGACGTGCTTGGGTTTGCGGTCATGGGTAACCATTTCCACCTGGTAGCCCGGATGCACCCTGAGGATGAAATTTCCACTTCAGACATCATCAAGAGGTGGCAGAAATATTATGGTGACGAAGCCCAGATGCCTACTGACCGGATGGTTGAGGTCAAGAAGAGGCTTTGCAGCCTTGGTGCCTATGTGAAGGACATCAAGCAGAACTTTACCCGGTATTACAACAAAAAGCACAGGCGGAAGGGATTTTTCTGGGGTGGCCGGTTTAAGAGTATGATTGTACAGGAAGGCAGTACTCTGGTGAACCTGCTTGCTTATGTAGACTTAAACCCTATCCGTGCCGGTATTGTTAAGAAACCGGAGAATTACCGCTGGAGTTCACTTGGTTATCATACCCAGACAGGTAATAAAGACGGTCTGCTGGATATTGATTTCGGGCTCAAGGAATGGAACGAGCTGGACCCCAGAGAGATTGTCCGCAAGTACAGGCAGTTCGTCTATGAAACAGGCGCAGTGGATGCGGGCAAAGGCAAGACCATTGAAAAAAAAGTTGTGGAGAAGGCCAGGAAAAAGGGCTACAAGATCTCCCGTGTAGAGCGCTTCAGGTACAGATGCCGGTATTTTACCGATTCCGGGGTAATCGGCGGGAAGGACTTTGTGCAGGAGGTCTTTGACCAGGTCAAGCATTTGCTGGGCTCCAAGGATGAACGGAAATTTACGCCCGTAGGTGGTGTAGAGGGTTTGTATTCCATGAAGAGACTGGGTGGTTCGTAGCCTGGGCATTCAATTTCCCCTTGCCTGCCTCCAAAAAGCTTATTATGTCAGTATCTATTGCACGACATGGCAATGAAATTTATACGGATAGCCTTCGACTATATCCTTCAAATTTTTTAGTAATGATATGATTGATACAAAACATTTCACAGAGATGCTTAAAGAGCGGGAAATTTCAATGGAAATGGTTAATAAAACCATGACAATTCCTGATAAAACTGAAGAACGAAAAGACGGAACAAAGCACTATCTTAAGTTGTTTAATGTCAATGGCGGCCGCTGGCTCAGGGTCGTCATAAACATTAAAAGTGATCCACCTCGGAGGATAACAGCTTTTTTTGATCGCCGATTAAGGAGAACAGGACAATGAGAATTAGAGTAGATAAAGAAACTGATGCACTTTATTTTCGACTTGACGAGAACAAGATTGTTGAATCAGAGGAAGTTCAACCCGGTGTAATACTGGACTTTGACGCCAACAACCAAGTGGTTGGTATGGAAATCCTTAATATTTCGAAAAAAACAGACAAAAAAAATCTTTCTACAATGCAGTTTGAAACAGTTTAATTTCCAACTTATTTTATGACTAAAAAAGCCCTAATCACCGGAATCACAGGCCAAGACGGAGCCTATCTGGCAGAACTGCTCCTGCACAAGAACTATACAGTCCACGGCATCAAGCGCAGGGCCTCCAGTTTCAATACAGACCGTGTAGACCATCTGTACCAGGACCCGCATACTGAAAACAGGAACTTTATTTTGCATTACGGCGACTTGACAGACGCTACAAATCTGATCCGGATAATCCAGCAGGTGCAGCCTGATGAAATTTACAACCTGGCAGCCCAGAGCCATGTGCAGGTTTCTTTTGAGACTGCCGAGTATACAGCCAACTCGGATGCCCTGGGTACGCTTAGAATCCTTGAAGCCATAAGGCTATTGGGCCTGACAGACAAGACCAGGTTCTACCAGGCCTCAACATCGGAGCTTTTCGGCAAGGCCGTGGAGACTCCCCAGACCGAGAAAACGCCTTTTTATCCCAGAAGCCCCTACGCAGCAGCCAAGCTCTATGCTTACTGGATTACGGTTAATTACCGGGAAGCATACGGCATGTATGCCTGCAACGGGATACTTTTCAACCACGAGTCCCCCATAAGAGGCGAAACCTTTGTAACCCGCAAGATTACCAGAGCTGCGGCCAGAATAGCTTTGGGTCTGCAGGATACACTTTACCTGGGCAACCTGGATGCCAAAAGGGACTGGGGCCATGCCAGGGACTTCGTGCGTATGCAGTGGCTTATGCTGCAGCAGGATGAGCCTGAGGACTTTGTAATAGCTACGGGAGAACAGCACAGTGTGCGGGAGTTCTGTGATCTGGCTTTCGCTGAACTGGATATGCATCTGACATGGCAGGGTACTGGTGTGAATGAGGTGGGTATTGTGGAGAGCGTAAAGCGTAAGGCGTCAGGCGTAGATGGCGTAAAGCGTGAGACGTTAGGCGTAAATAGTAAAGAAAAAGACGATTCACGACTCACGGCTCACGACTCACGAAACATCGCTCCCGGCGATGTGGTTGTTCGGGTTGATCCCAGATATTTCAGACCAACAGAAGTAGAAACCCTGCTGGGTGATCCAACCAAGGCCAAACAGAAACTTGGCTGGGTTCCGGAAATAAGCTTTACCGATATGGTCAAAGAGATGGTCCGCCATGATCTGGATCAGGCTAAGCGCGATAAGCTTTGTAACGACCATGGCTATGAGGTTTGTAATTTTCATGAGTGAAGCCAAAGAATATTTCTCACCACAGAGACGCCGAGGGCACTGAGAAGAATAAAGCCTGATTTCTCTTAACTCTTAACTCTGTGTTCTCTGTGCCTCTGTGGTTGATAAAAGAAAAAGATATTGCTCACCACAGAGACGCTGAGGACACTGAGAAGAATAAAGCCTGATTTCTCTTAACTCTTAACTCTGTGTTCTCCGTGCCTCTGTGGTTGATAAAAGAAAAAGATATTGCTCACCACAGAAACACAGGGAGCACTGAGAAGAATAAATCTATGAAAACACAAGACAAAATACTAATCACCGGAGCATCAGGCCTTGTGGGCAGTGCTATTGTCAGGGATCTGCTTGGTAAAGGCTATACAAACCTGATCGGTACATACCAGAGCAGAAAAATAGACTTGGATATTCCCATGTACCAGACAGACTTCCGGGATCAGGAAGCTGTGGCAGAGCTGTTTGAAAAGACCAAACCCGACTATGTATTTCTTGCAGCAGCCAGGGTGGGCGGAATAATGGCTAACAATACTTACCGAGCTGATTTTATCCACGATAATCTGCTGATCCACATAAATATAATTCACCAGAGCTATTTATCCAAGGTGAAGAAACTCCTGTACCTGGGCAGTACTTGTATTTATCCCAGAGAC
>PULU01000094.1 GCA_003551065.1 Thermoplasmata archaeon
AGTACCCGAAGGCGCCGTGTTCTACTCTCTCTTTCAACGCTTCTATAACGGGTTCACAGGTCTTCCAATCGGAATCTGCTACCCACATGGGCAGTACGTCATCTCTACCGAAGTACTCTTTGAGAAAGTCCCACTTAGCACAGGATGTGCCTTTCCGATCTAGTCCCTTATCGAAGTCCATCTTAATCGTTTTTGAGATTTGGTAAGAGGTTATTAGAATTTTTGTATGTTAGGTGGTGGCCATATTTTACATTTCCAAACGTTTTCGAACTTCGAACCATTCTAGGTCTCTCTGAAAAAATGCAGAGAATATACCTGCATATTCGCACATCCCACATTTCTCACATATCGGTTTTGTTCCGGAGTTGCTACTTCCAATACAACACGGTGTTTTCCTTTGCCCTTTATGGTCCAAGGACAAGAAAGCCCAATTAGGACAATTTTTCGTCCAATGATTCGTTCCAAGAAGATCCAATTGTTTATCCGTATTGTAAGATTTGTATCGATATCTTCTTTTCAATTCTTTAATTTTTTTTATAATATCATCTCTCTTCTTTCCATACGGTATCCATAACCCGTCGTCATCGGAGAAGGGTGTATGGAACTGGAAATTTATCATATCAACTCTATCCTTCCAATCTTTAAAAACTTCTTCAATATATCCATAGTTCAACGAGTTTATAGTATAATTTATAGAGATATTTGAGTTCCCGCTGTAGTTTTCAACATTTCTCTTTACTTTACTATAGGTTCCTTCTCCACGGATCTTATCATGGATCTCTTCATTTCCATCGATCGAGATATAATACTCATACTGTCCGAAATCCTTCAGCGGGAGAGTACCATTAGTAACGATATCAAAACTCACTCCTTTCTCATCAAAAAGTTCTATTATCTCCGGGCGAAGTAAAGGCTCACCGCCTGTTAATGCGACCGCGATGATATTGTTGTTTATGAAATTTTCTTCGATAACTTGTTCGAATTGTTCCACGGAGAGATTCTCCTCATCAACAAAATTTTTCCTCCAATAACAGTGTTTACAATTAAGGTTACACCTATTTGTAATATCGCAGGATCCATAAAAGAAAACTTTCTGTCCGGCTTTTACTTTAACGGATTTTAGAAGAGTTAAAATGTCCTTCTTTATATACTCCGGTCTAGACAAACTAGACAACAATGCATCTAATACTTCTTTCATCCCTTTCCCTCTCTATCCTATAATTATTATTAAAATTTAAAGTTTTTGTTCTTTTCTTGAGTTTTCTATCATTTTGCAATTCTCATCCAGAATTTTTCAGGTTTGAATCTATTTATCACAGCCTGTAAGCTTTTCAGGGTCCCCTAGGTAGTTTTTTCATACCGAAATTATGTAATTCTTCAATCGACTGACCTGGCTAACTCAACGTATCATGTATCGATATTGATTGCTATCGATCGATGATTTATGAGTGATATAGGAGTTATCGATTCAATGTGTTATCACTTTACAATTTTATATGATGAAAACTTTTTATATCTATGTTCCATTTGGTCTATTTGATGGTAGAGGAAAAAAGTAGTGAGGATGATCAAAAATATTGGAAAAGTAGCACCAATAAAAGTTCTGAAAGATTGTTTTTGATATTTGTTACAGTCTTTATCATCATGCTTATCATCACGGTCTCTCTGGGAGTTTATACTTTTATCAGATATCAGGAACTCCACGAAAGACCGAAGATCCGTGCAGAAAACGCTCTTTTTGAATTTGAAAATACAACGACAGATGAAGCGAATATCACAGTACATCTGACTTTAGTCAATGAGGGAGAGAAAAAGAGCGGGGACCTGACACTTGAATGGATCTTGATGGAAAAGGAAACAGAAGATGAAAATATCTTTTTGATAAAGGGTGAAAAAGATATCGAACCTATAGAAAGGGATGGGGAACAAGAAGTAACATTCGATATAAAATTACAACAGGGAGATTATACTATAGGTTACCGGACATACGACGAAGATATATTCAGCTATGAAGGCAGGCAGGATATCCAAGTTACTGAAGATGATGTAACGAGAGGTATCCCTGAAGATGAAAAAGAAGGATTAGATGAAGAAGCTACACCGATGATATCAGGGCCTATAGCATTGATAGTGATATTGATAACGGCATTGATCTGGTCGAAGATCAGGAGGAGAGAAGATGAAAGATAGGAACGAGGCTATGAGTGGAGCTGAAATGTTCTTTTTGTTAGTGATCATCTTTCTTATACTCATGACCGGAAGCATGGTATATGCTCTCCAGCAGTTCGGACCCGAAAATGAAGTCTATCTCGCCATAGAAGACGTGTACATCCAGGACGGTGGAGACGACTTCACCGCACACGTATATCTGAGTAACCTAGGGATACCGGATGCTGATGCAGAGATGAGATGGAGGGTCATCGAGGGAGATAGATTGATCGGTGATGGAGAATCATCGATCTATGTAGAAGGTAGAAAAACCTCCTGCTATAATTTCGATATCACAGAGGATATGGAACCTGGTACCGAGTATGAGATCGAGATCGAGGTCCTACATGAAGGAGAACGATACGAAGAGGTAACGATCATATTTACACCGTGAGAAACTAAATACTCGATTGTACATGATGTTGATTGCAATAAATCAGGGGGAAACTGACGATGGTTGCCACTGATATTTTGTTATGTGTAGGATTTTTGTAAAATACTTGGTTTATTGTTTAGAGGATTCAATCTAATGAATATACTTCTATATTTTTTGCATTCACGTCATATTCTTCTATCAGTTTAAACATATCCTGTTTATATTGAATTGGAATCATGATCGAACTTTTACCGGTCTTTTTTCCGCCCCAGTTCTCCAATAGACCGATGATTTTTTTATCCTTGGATTTAAATCCATAAAGTTTGTTGAGGAAGGAACTTCTGCTCCTACCTATTTTATCCCAGTAGAATATTATCTTATGTTCAGTTCCGATAGGTTCTTCAGTTGTCTTGTACCTACCCCATAGTACTTTCCCCGTGGAAGATATACTTCTGTGTAGATCCCCCCATTCACTCAATTCGCCGACCTTCAATTCTATATCGTTGTTTACACCTTTAGATCTAAAAAGAGTATATTCTCGACTATCGTAAAATTCTTCCAGTATTTCGTTGACCTTTTCTTTTATATCATGGGTAGTATCAACGAATATATCTACGTCGCTATCTCTGTCAGCAGTACCTCTTGCGACACTTCCGTATAGTATTATATTATCTATCTTCGAGATCTCTTCACCCAATCTTTCTATCATAAATGAGGTGAATCTCACCGCATAGGCTTGGAGTATTTCATCCAATTGTATCACCTACCTCC
>PULU01000039.1 GCA_003551065.1 Thermoplasmata archaeon
TCATCTACAAATGAGGGAATACTATAGTCTTTGTTGACATGGATAGGAATCTTGATCCTGTTTGCTAAAAAACTCTTCAATATATCTCCAACTATAGCAGATCCTCCCATCCCTGTGACAACTATCTCATTGGGGTGAAATGGGAGCAGATTTATGTCAAGTTGAGTAACGACTTTTTCTATCTGTTCAGGGAACTCTTCTAAAGTTTTCAGCATCCCCTGGCTGTCTATCTCTTCAAGCTTATCGATATCATCGAGCATGATCCTCACTATATCCTGGTAATGTCCCACTAAATAAATAGATTGTGCTTTTTATAATCGCTATTTATATGGTCTCTATTTTTTCCAACTTCCTTAAATATTCATCATTTAGGCCATGCTCTTTGGCCCCTTCGATCACGGTATCCATGTATTTCTCCGATGGTGGGAAATGGTTGTTCAATCTGTATTCGTATGTACGGTTCACCACATATGTGAGCACAGATTCCCATTTCTGTTTCCTATCTACAGGTATGAACTGTCTTCGATAAACACCAACTTCTATATCATTACGGGTCTCACGTCCTTCATAGAAATCTAAAGCCTTTAGCCCTTGCTCATCTATGGTGTAAACTACTCCTTCAACCAGGCCTCCATCATCACAAGGCACTATATCTAAAACACCTCCACCCCAACTCGGAGAAGTATATGTGAAAGCCAATCTCCATCCAGGTAATTTTACAAGTTCGCTATCATATATCTCCACCCCTCTTTTCTTCATCTGGGTTTTATTCAGATTACTACCATAAGCGAAATATCTTATCTTGTCTTCTAGCATATATCTCACCTTTTTAATCCCTCAGATCAGATCTTAAACATTTTTCCATCTATTACCTTAAGCATGATATTATTAAAATAACTTTTGAATCGATAGTTAAGGATGAATTCGTACAAAATAGTGAATCAAAAAAAGATTTTATAATGTACTCGTCAGAAAATTAAAAATTTTCTAACTTACCACTAAAAATCAGAGATTTTATAGTGGACTCATCAGAAAGCTTGCGCTCTCTAACTTTCCATTCATTTTAAATAAATGGACCCGTCAGAATACAGACGTATTCTAACTGCCCATTAAAAATCAAAGATTTTATAATGGATCCGTCAGAAAATTAAAAATTTTCTAACTTACCACTAATCGAAGATTAGTGGCCAAGTGGGACGAGGGAATTTTCGGAGAAAATTGCCGAGCGTGAGGAATTTATTCCTCACAGTTTTCAAATGCCACTGGGGACATTTGAGCGAAGCGAAAAATGGACCCAGTGGGATTTGAACCCACGGCCTCAACCTTGCAAAGGTCGCGATCTTCCGAACTGATCTATGGGCCCGTGAATGAGCTTTTGCGATTGAGTGGGTCCATCGATATTTAGAGCTTTGCTCTGATACTATCTATGGGCCCACGAATGAACGTGAGTAGTACGCAAAGTCATCTACATTGATATTCTAGATATGTACATCTAGTTATACATCAGTAATTAAGAAGAAAATGGGTTTTAATTTCGAAGTACGATCTCTATGTGTACTTCATCGGGTACCTGTATACGCATGAGTTGTCTTAGAGCTCTCTCATCGGCATCGATGTCTATCAGTCTTTTATGGACTCTCATCTCCCATCGTTCCCAGGTTTCACAACCTTCCCCGTCTGGAGCTTTTCTAACAGGTACTATCAACTTTTTGGTCGGTAATGGTATAGGTCCCTTTAATTCAACACCTGTTCTTTCAGAGATCTGCTTGATCTGCCCACATATCTCTTCTACCTTTTTCGTATCGGTCCCGCTTAGTGATATCCTTGCTCTCTGTGCCATAAAAATATCCTCTTTAAATTAAAAGATTTAAAGGAGGGAGATGGGTTTTTACATCTCCTTTTCTTTTATGTCGATGCACTGACCAGCAGCGACTGTCTGTCCCATATCCCGGATAGCGAAACGACCCATCTCTGGGAAGTCTTCAACTCTCTCCAAAGACATGTTTCTTGTCGGTTTCACTGTAACCACCGCTGCATCGCCGTTCTTGATGAAATCTGGGTTCTCCTCGACAACTTCACCTGTTTTTGGATTTAGTTTCTGTTTGATCTCCAAGAAAGTACATGCGACCTGTGCTGTGTGTGCGTGGAATACTGGTGTGTATCCGGCTGTTATCACACTTGGATGGTCAAGAACTATGATCCTTGCATCGAATGTCTCTGGAACTGATGGTGGATCATCAACAGGACCGGCTACGTCGCCTCTCCTGATATCGTTCTTACCTACGCCACGTACATTGAAACCTACATTATCACCAGGTTCAGCCTTGGGTAACTCTTCGTGGTGTTGTTCTATAGATTTAACTTCACCGCTCACGTTAGCAGGCATGAAGTGGATCTTATCTCCGGGGCGCATGATACCCGTTTCAACTCTACCAACAGGTACTGTTCCGATACCTGTGATGGAATAAACATCTTGTAACGGTAATCGGAGTGGTTTATTTATTGGCTTTTCAGGTGCTGTTAGATCGTTGATGTACTGTAGGAATGTCTTTCCGTCCCACCAGGATATATCATCACTGCTTCGAGTGATATTATGTCCATGAAGATCACTTATTGGTACTACTTTGAACTGCTCGTCCCTGTAACCAACAGATTTTAACAACTTTGTCATCTCATCTTTAACCTGGTTGAAACGATCCTCGCTAAATTCTGGTTGTGTTGCATCCATCTTATTTATAGCTACGATCAATTGGTCAACACCCAGCGTCCTAGCTAGGAAAGTGTGCTCCCTTGTTTGTGCCATTGGCCCCTCAGGAGCTGCTACTACAAGAACTGCTGCATCGGCCTGACTTGTACCAGTGATCATGTTTTTAACAAAATCTCTATGCCCTGGAGCATCTATGATTGTGAAATAGTACTTATCTGTGTCGAACCTTTTATGCATTACATCTATTGTCAGTCCTCTTTCCCTTTCTTCTTCCAGTTGGTCCATTTCCCAAGCGAACGCGAATGTGCCTTTTCCTTTCTCTTCTGCCTTCTTTTTGTATTCGTTGATCACATGCTCTTTTATGGCCCCTGTTTCGAACAGAGTACGGCCTACTAAAGTGGACTTACCGTGGTCCACGTGACCAATGAATACAAGATTTAGATGTGGTTTTTCTGCCATTGCTTATGCCTCCAATAACTATCTTTTTGTCCCTAATGACTTTCCATATTTATAGTTTTATCCTTAGGGACCCTACAATTAGAGATATATAGGGTCGTATATGTATTTGTAGGACGATGAAGATCAATATCCGTCAAGTCGAAAAAGAGGAGATCAAA
>PULU01000004.1 GCA_003551065.1 Thermoplasmata archaeon
AAACCAAACGAGAAAATTAAATAACATAGCAACACAATACACCCGACGGTGTTCAAGATATGACGAGTTCAAAGGTTTATTTTTCCGACCTATCCTCGGGCAGTAAAGAAAATAATCTGATAAACAGGATCGGTCGATTGTTCAAGAAAGCGTGTGAAGGCATAGAGTACGATAAAGATGATTTAGTCGCACTCAAATTACATTTCGGTGAGAAGGGTATCGATACGTTCCTCAGACCCGTTCAGGTGGAACCTATCATCAAAGCGGTAAGGGATGCAGGCGGTAAACCATTCCTGGCAGATTCTAATACACTCTACACTGGCAGCAGATCTAATGCCGTCGATCATCAAAAGACCGCACAGGAGAACGGATGGGTAAGACCGGTGGTCAGTGCTCCGGTGATAATAGCAGATGGATTACATGGGAACGAATTTTATGCAGTCGAAATAGACGGAGAACACTTCGACGAAGTAAAGATAGGTGCAGCTTTCTTTCAAGCAGACGGTATCATAGGTGTATCACATTTCAAAGGCCACGGGATGACCGGATTCGGAGGAACGCTCAAAAACCTAGGTATGGGCTGTGCTTCTCGAGCCGGCAAACTCATGATGCATTACAACGTAGAACCGGAAGTGGATATCGAAGAGTGTATCGGATGTGGGAAGTGTGCCATATGGTGTCCCGCCGAAGCCATAGAGGTGGAACAGTACGCTGAGATCGACCTGGAAAAATGTATAGGATGTGGGGAATGTCGTATAGTCTGCCCAGAAGGTGCTATCGAAGTCAAAGATTCATCGTCGAATCAGGAGATACAAGAAAAGATCGCCGAGTTCGCACACGGATCATTGATCGATAAGTATGAAAGATCGATATTTTTCAACTTCGTCGTGGACGTGACTCCTGAATGTGATTGTCCCCCCTGGAGGAAATATCCCATGGTCCCAGATATTGGTATTGTAGCCTCTAAGGATCCTATAGCCGTGGATCAGGCCGCTTACGATCTGGTAAAAGATGAGAAAGGACGAGAATACGGGGCCGGTATCGATAAGTTCGGAAAAGAACACGACGTGGATCCTACTGCACAGTTGAAGCATGGTGAGAAGCTCGGTATGGGATATAGGAAATACGAATTGATAGACATATCATGAACGTAACCGATGAAAAAAGTTATAGATAACTAACGATTCCGCATAGTTGAAATAAGTGATATCATGACAGAGAAAGTACTCGTGACTGGTCCCTTCGGCCAGATAGGTTCAGAGCTTCTCCCGGAACTACAGAATAGATATGGTGAAGAAAACGTAGTGGCCCTGGGACATAGGCATATACCCGACTGGTATGATGGGATCCTCGAACAGGGAGACGTGAGAGAAAAGGAATTCATGACAGAGTTGTTCGAAAAGTATGAATTTACACAGGTTTATCATCTAGCTTCATTATTATCGGCTGTAGGTGAGAAAAGACCTCATCTAGCTTGGACCGTAAACGTAAAGGGGTTAAAGGTCATGTTGGACCTGGCCAAGGAATGGGATTCAAAACTGTTCTGGGCCAGTTCTATCGCTGTTTTCGGACCGACATCCCCGCTGGACAACACACCTCAGCATACCATCTTAGAACCGGTCACCATGTACGGTGTCACAAAGGTCTCGGGGGAACTACTCTGTCAGTACTACCACGAAAGATACGGGTTAGATGTAAGAAGCATCAGATATCCAGGATTGATAAGCTGGAAGGAAGAACCCGGTGGTGGGACAACAGATTATGCCGTAGAGATATTCTACAAGGCCATCGAAGAGGGAGAATACACCTGTTTCGTAAAAGAGGATACAAAACTCCCTATGATGTACATGGAAGACGCTATAAGAGGTACGTTGATGCTCATGGATGCCGACGAAGAAGATATCGATGTCAGAACGAGTTACAATCATTCTGCCCTCAGTTTCACAGCCAAAGAGTTAGAAGAGGAGATCAAGAAGCATATTCCAGACTTCGAAGTAAGCTACGAACCGGACGAAAGACAGAAAACAGCTGATTCATGGCCGAACACTATCGACGATTCGGCAGCTAGAGAAGATTGGGGATGGGAACACGAGTACGATCTGGAGAGGATGACCGAAGTGATGCTGAAGAATCTCAGAGAGAAATTAGGTTGAAATATTATATACAATAGGATAATTTTATTAAGCGAACTTGTAGGTGCGATACTCACACTAAAGTTCGTGATGAAGTATTAAAGAACCAATCAACGAGTTCGGAGAGTGATAGGGCAAGGCAGCATACCATCAGCCACCCACACGCCCTAAACTATTAATACAATTAAAACAATTGTTTCAATATGGCTACCACCATCACCATCGATAAGAAAACGAAGGAGCGATTGGCGGACTATAAGTTGGGAGACTGGACCTATGATGAAGTACTTCAGTTATTGATGGATAACGTATCCCTTGAGGATGTAACCGCCGAACATCTGAGAAAACATTATCGTAGGTTGGATGACTTCAAAGGTCTTTCAAAGGAAGACTTCAAAAAACGATTGGAAACACGCATTGACAAAGGAAATTGATATAGTGCCCTCAACTAAATACACAGTTCTTATAGACGAGCGCTTAGAAAAAGACCTTGATAACTTACCTGATAACGTCATTGAACGCTTTCTAAATATTTTGGACGAATTTGAAAAAGATCCTTTCCGTCCAAGGGCAAAGTTCGATGTAAAACCACTAAAAGGTTTCCCTGCCAATACATACAGGCTGAGGATAGGAGATTATCGTGTTCTGTATTCCATAGACAAAGTACGTAAGGAAGTTAAAATAACAACCATCGGGCGTAGAAGCTCGGTATATTGACAAATAGTTAGGGTAGGTTGTGTATACCTCCCAGAAAACTGCTGGAGAATCGTCTTAGCATAACGTTGAATCATAGTGTATCTCTGTGACATCCTCCCACACGGCAGAGCCTTGGGGTTCTCTACCTCTGAACCGTATAGAATAGAGAAACAAAACTAAACCACGGGTATTACCCGTGATATTTACAGAAAGTCAGGCAGAATGCTTCCGTCTTCAGGCGGAGGATGAATGCCGATAGCATATCAATTTTCACCGACCCCTCCCCCTATCAGATCTTAAATAGGTGGAGGTCATTATACCTATTGATATAGGCGTTGTTGCACCTGTCATAATCGGTAAGAACGCATTAACAGGTAGATGACACGACCATCGGTAGTCCTGCAAGTTGGGAGAACACTCGTGAGATATTCCAACAGAGCGGATGTCTGAACAGCTAACCGTCGTAGACTCGTGGGACGCTATTCCGTTAACC
>PULU01000119.1 GCA_003551065.1 Thermoplasmata archaeon
AAAAGGAGATAACAATGGCCCGAATAGAAGATTTCCAAGCAAAAGACGTTATGACTAAAGATTTTATAACTGCCAAACCCGATGATAAGGTCTCGGATGCCATAGGACTGATGGGTAAGCACGGTATCGCAGAGATACCGATCCTGTCAGATGGAAAGGTTATCGGTTTGGTGGCAGAAGATATGTTCGTAAAGAAAAGGCACCTACCATTCTCTACAAAATTAGCCAATATCATGAGCAAGCCTCCAAATGTGAAGGAAGGCGATGATATTGTTGAAGTGTGTGAATTACTTTTATCGTCCGGATATAGGGGGGTACCTGTTAGATCGCAAGATAGAAAGTATGTGGGTTTCGTTTCAAGGTCAGATATAATAAAAATGATACCTGACATAGACGAACTAGGAAAATCCATTGTCGGGGATTATATGACCCCATCTCCCTCTACCATCAGAGAACATGATACGGTAATAAAAGCAAAAAATATGATGGAAAATATTGATGAAAAAGTCATACCCGTTACGGACAAACACGGTAGATTGAGCGGGATGGTCGGTATAAAAGATATAATAAAGGAATCTAGACCTGTAAGCAGACATGAAAAGGGAGAACGGAGTGGTGAAAAAGACTCCCCTTCTAAGGATCTTGAGATCAGAAGTATAATGGTGTCTCCTCCTATAACCACCAGTCCAAAAGAATCGATCCACAGCGCAGCCAGGAAGATGTCAGAGCACAATATCTCAACACTTGTAGCTGTAGAGGACGAGGATATAAAAGGGATACTTACCCAGATCGATCTTATTGAAACGATAGCTAGTTTTAGAGAATCTGATCAAGTCTATGTTCAGATAACCGGTTTAGAAGAAGATCCTGATGTTTATGACCAGATGTATCAGATGGTACAAAAGTACCTGCAGAAGTTCAATAATGTTCTGAAACCTCTCGTTTTGAACATCCATGTGGTCACACATCGAACAGAGGGACACGAGAAAAAATATAGTATAAGATTGAGACTGAACACGGACAGGGGGATGTACTACGCTAAAAAATTCGACTGGAACATAATGAGAGCTCTCGATGATGGATTGACAAGCCTCCGTAAAAAGATATTCCAGGATAAAGAGAAGAAACTCGATAGGTACAGGCAGCATCCAAAATACCGAGAATCACGATAATTCCCAGTACTTTTCCATAGCCTGCTTAGTCTCGAAAACCTCTTCCTTTCCATTTTGTTTCTTATCACTTACTTTAGTGTATTCTAATGATATTTCCTTCTCATATTCAGATCCGATCATCCCTGCAACTATTTCCGATATAGATCGAAGATGATAACCACCTTCTAACATGAAAGAAACAGCCCCGTCACATATATCTTCAGCTATTCGTATTATCCTCTCTGCCATCCGAATATAACACTGGCTGGAATAGGTAAGTCCAGTCATCATATCAGTGTAATGTCCATCTGTTCCGAATGAAACTATGATCAATTTAGGATCATACTGTAATAATATAGGTTCGATGACCTCATGCCACGCTAATTCAAGAGAAGAATCCCCTCTCCCTGTTCTAAATGGTATATTTACATTGTAACCTTCTCCAGGCCCCTCGCCTACAGCTAACGCTTCACCGGTACCGGGATATATCCCATGATGATGTGCCGATACGTAAAGTACGTTAGGATCCGAATAAAATATATCGCTGGTACCGTTGCCGTGATGAGCGTCAAGGTCGATTATCGCTACTCTATTCACATCTATAACATTTGAAGCGATGGCTGCGTTGTTCAGATAACAAAATCCCCCGCCATAATCCTTTCCCGCATGATGGCCAGGAGGCCTGAGAAGAGCCATAGTTCTTTCTCCTTTGACGGCTCTTCGGACACCTTCTAAGGCCCCACCTACAGCTAGTTTAGCTATCTCATAAGTACCTTCATCCAGGTATGTATCTCCACCATCGATATATTGACCGAAATTTTTCTCAAGTACACTCAGATATCCATCTCCATGAGTGGTTTCTAGAACTTCTCTTTTCACGGTTTCTGGAACGATTATATCCCCCACTAGTTCTTCATCTTCAAGTCTGCTGAATACAGAAACGACCCGGTCAGGAGATTCGGGATGAGTACCCAGCTGTTTATGTTCCAAATATTTTGGATGGAATATTACATTCATGGTCTTCAAATCAAGAGAAATTATTTAAAGGTTGACTTTAAATGATATACCGATAAGATGAGTTATGCTGCTCTTTTTTCGGGTGGGAAGGATTCTACTTATGCAATTTGGAAAGCACAGGAAGCAGGTCTCAACGTTGAATCTCTGATAACCGTTTATCCGAAAAGAAAAGATTCATATATGTTCCATAAACCAAATCTAGATTTTGTACCAGATATCGCTGAGTCTTTGGGTTTGAAGCTTGTCAAAATACAAACCGAAGGAGAAAAGGAAGCAGAATTAGATGATCTAAAGGGGTGTTTGAAGGATATGGATCTAGAAGGGATAATCACTGGGGCAGTAAAATCATCATACCAATACGATAGGATTGAAAACCTATCCTCAGGATTAGATATGGAGCATTACGCTCCTCTATGGCAGATGGATCCGTTGAATTTACTGAATGAATTGATCGAGAACGAATTCAAAACCGTGATCGTCAGCGCTGCCGCTATGGGTTTCGACGAGAGTTGGTTGGGTAGAGAAATTGACGAGGCTTGTATCTTAGAACTGAATAAATTGAATGAAAAATACGGTATAAACGTAGCAGGAGAAGGTGGTGAATACGAGACATTCGTCCTCGATGCACCAAATTATCGATGGGGTTTCGAGATAACTTATGCAGAGAAAAGTTGGAAGGGGTACCGGGGAGAATATAGTATAAAAGAAGTCAAGAAAAAATGTATCTAGTTTTCCAATAAAGAAAAAGATAAAAAGAGATATTGTTTTTAGATCCGTTTATATGTGTCCTCAACAGATACTTCAGCCATCTGCTCAAAAGAAGAGGTATACCTTTTTCCGGACCTTTCAGACCTATCTTTACCGGATTCATAAAGATATTTCTCAGCTTTCAAACTCTCATAATGACCTTTCTCCATCAAAGCTATGTATTTGAACAAAGTCCTGTATTTCTCATTATTTTTCGCTAAATATTTATAGATCTCGTAAGCGTTATCCTCGGCCTTCATTGACAGGTCTATGGCTTCTATGAGATTTCGGACATTCTCGATCTTCTCTATGAATTCACCTTCATGTGGTGGAAGACCTTCTACTTCAGGAACAACATAATCTTTATCTCCGAATTCCATCTTATGTAGTTTTAAAAGTTCTT
>PULU01000061.1 GCA_003551065.1 Thermoplasmata archaeon
TGAAAGACAATGTTCTCACTCCTTATGATCTTCGACATTCTAACCCATCTACAACACTCATAACTATTAAATTTACTCTTATCGAGGTCTTTACAAAAATAATTAATAAAGTTCGACAATAAGGAACCATGAAAGGGTTATCTTACAAGGAAGCGGGAGTGGATATCGACAAAGAAGAAGAAGCTATCTCGGCTTTGAAGAAAAGTGTTCTTTTTGCTAGAGATGGTATCGGAGCTCCATTGAAAAGTGACTTTACCGGTTTGATAGATTTTGGAGAATATGCTCTCTCACTCTGCACCGATGGAGTGGGAACAAAACTTTTGATTGCAGATGTTATGAAAAAATGGGATACGGTGGGTATCGACTGCATAGCCATGAACGTTAACGATACCATATGTCAGGGTGCAGAACCCATAGCATTCGTTGATTATCTAGCAGTGGAGGAAGCTGATCCAGAACTGACTGAAGAGATAGGTAAGGGATTGGAAAAGGGTGCTGAACTATCCAACATGACGATAATCGGTGGTGAGACCGCAACTCTGGGAGATATTATAAAAGGGTTCGATATAGCCGGTACTACCCTCGGTTTCGTAAAAAAAGAAGACATTATCGACGGTAAAGATTTAGACGTAGGTGACCACATAATAGGCCTTCCCAGCTCGGGAGTTCATTCTAATGGTTTCACACTAGCCAGGAAGATCGTTGATGAGAGTGAATACGATTACCACGATGAGATGGATTTCGGAGTTATCGGTTATGAACTGTTAAAACCCACTGAGATATACGTTAAACCGATCATCAAAGCACTGAAGAATTATGATATCAAAGCCATGGCTAACATCACTGGAGGGGGTTTGAGGAACGTAAAAAGGATGAACGAAGATTTCAGATACGTTATAGATGATCCGCTTGAACCTCAACCTATATTCGAATTTTTACAAGAAGAAGGCAGAGTCACCGATGAAGAGATGTACCAAACCTTCAATATGGGCATGGGGTTCTGCTTGACCACGAGTTCAAAGATATCAGAAGAAGTAGCTGAAGAGCTAGGTGGGAAAGTTGTTGGTGAAGTACAAGAGGGCAATGGAGTATACCACACTGGAACAGATCTAGAATACTAATCCAGTGGAACCTATAAGTGAACTCAAAATCTTCAATAAGATTTAAGTACTAGGAGAAATAAAACCACTACAAATGGATATCTCAAAGTTCTTAGAAAGGCTTGATCAGGAAGATTACGATAGATGGGTCGAAGGTCAAAGTTCTATCTGTGACCTTATCGAAAAGCACAAACTTACCGCACTACTTTTCAAGAGAAAGATACTGAACGCCATCGATGAACACGAACCTCAGGATCTTGTTGAAATATTCTCCGAAGAGTGTCCGGATATCGATATAAGGGATGAAGAAACGACTCTTAAAAGAGTAGAACAAGAACTAGAAGATATCAGAAGAGTATTATAGAAACAATCGATTTCTGAGAAATATTTATATTCTCAACTTAGTTATCTTGGGTGAAAGGTGAACATATTGGATAATTTGAGAGAATATGTCAAAGAAAAAGATAGAGATGCTGTTTATCGTATCTGGCTTGAAACCGGATGGCTGAAAAAAGAGCAGGAAGAGGCTATGGACCTCTTCTTAGAGGGTAGTAAAGAAGTTTTAGTTGCAGATATAGATGGGGAACCGGAATGTTTAGTAACGACGGTACCAGCTGTTATCCAGTACCAGGATAAAGAACTTCCACTATCTGGTTTGACAGCCGTTACAACGAGTAGGATCGCTAGGAAACAGGGTTTTGCTAGTAAGCTTGCAGCTAAAGTCATTGCAAAGGATGCATCAGAAGGATTTATCTTATCAGCACTGGGCATGTTCGAGCAGGGTTTTTACAATAGGTTGGGCTTCGGGACGGGCACTTATGAACACTGGTATTCCTTCGATCCATCTACTATCGATCTGGATGTTGAACCAAGAGTGCCAAAAAGGATCACATCTGAAGATTGGGGATCAGTTTATGAGAATTTAAAAAACAGGATGAAAAAACATGGTTACGTGACGTTCTCTGATAAAAAAGGTACCGAAGGCATGTTAAAATGGAGTGAGAAAAGTTTCGGTCTCGGTTATTATGATGAAAACGGTGACATTAGCCATCATGTTTGGTTCGATGTGGATGATATAGAACAGGGACCTTATTGGGTTAGGTGGATGGCATACAAAGATTATGATCAGTTCCTAGAATTGATGGGTTTGATCAAGAATCTAGGGGATCAAGTAAAATTGGTCGTCATGAAAGAACCTAGTGGGATACAGCTACAGGACTTATTAAAACATCCTTTTAGACGGAGAAGGATCACAGAGAAATCAAAGTTCGAGAACAAGCTTACAGCCTGGGCATACTGGCAGATCAGGATCAACGACCTGCAGAGATGTTTAGAAAAGACAAGTTTTAATGGAGGTTCAGTTGATTTCAATCTGAAATTACACGATCCAATCGAGGAATTACTGGAGAAGGATTCAGGATGGAAAGGGGTATCAGGGAAATATGTTGTACATATAGGTGAAAATTCCTGGGCTGAAGAAGGTGAAAAGAGTTCCCTACCTACACTAAAAGCTGAAGTTGGAGCGTTCTCAAGGATGTGGTTAGGTGTTAGACCTGCAACCGGACTTGCAGTAACGGATAAATTATCAGGATCCAAAGAGCTTTTAGATAAGCTTGATAAGATCATCTGTTTACCCGAACCCCATCCAGATTGGGACCTGTGACATATTTCAGGAAAGACTAATTAAAGACTGCTATTATATCGTTAATATATTAGGTGATTATAATGAAGAACATCTTAGTCACTGGATTCGATCCTTATGGTAAGAACGACGATAATCCGGCTTGTAGAGTTTTAGAGATAATAGATGGAAGCGAATTCGACGGTTATAAGATAGAAACTCTGAAAGTTCCTACGGTTTACTATCGTTCCATAGAGAAAACTGTAAAGAAAATAGTAGAGATCAATCCAGAAGCTGTTATCAGTGTGGGAATGTCACAAAGGAAGAAGATATCCGTTGAAAGAGTAGGAGTGAACATCAACGATGCAAGGATACCAGATAATGAGGGACAACAACCGAAAGATGAACTTATCGATGAAGAAGGTGAAACCGCTTACTTTTCCACATTACCTGTAAGAGAAATATATGATAGCTTGATAGAGGAAGGCATCCCAGCACATATATCTAACACTGCAGGAACTTTCGTTTGCAATCACCTGATGTACGGTGTACTGAATCACATAAACAAGAATGAATTAGACATCAAAGCTGGATTCA
>PULU01000031.1 GCA_003551065.1 Thermoplasmata archaeon
ATGATGAAGAACTTCAACAGGGGACAGCTGAAGAATTGTCGAAGTACTGCAGCGACAGGAAAAAAGAGGTAAGAGAAGCTATAGACGAGGGGAAGGAATCCTATGCATGTCCTTACTATGCAGGTATGCTCCAATGCAGCCTCGACGAGGTCAGGTCGTGGGTCAAGGAGAACATACCAACTGTCGATGAGTTTTTAGGATATTGTCAAGAAAAAAATCTCTGTGCCTACGAACTGTCTAAAGCCCTTATCCCTGAGGCAGATATGGTGGTCGCCCCGTACATCTACTTCTTTCTCACTTACATCAGAAGGAACCTTTTGGAGTGGATGAACGTGGAATTAGATGATCTGATCGTGGTCATCGATGAGGCACATAACCTCCCCGGTTACGCCCGGGATCTAGCCTCTATAGATATCAGTAATACATCACTGGAGAGGGCCCTAGACGAGAGTTTCGAGATCGGTGATCCTGAACTGAAGGACGATTTCACGATATCCTCATTTTGCAGGTTATTCGAGGATATACTTTTCGATATAGTCAAGGAGTTCGTCATAGAGGAGGACGGATTGATACCTCCCAACGAAGTTAGGAGCGAACTCCTCAATCTACTAGGTATCAACACTAACCAATTCAAAGGAATCATCAAGGACATGAAAGTCCACGGGGAGATAGTCCAGGATAAAAAAAGGAAGGACAAGAAACTCCCTCGATCTTACATACATTCTCTTTCAGAGTTCTTGAAGATATGGTTATCTTTGGATCAGGCCGAATATATCAAACTGGTCAATGGTGGTGAAAACCCATCTCTCGAAGGATTTTGTCTAGACCCCAGCAGAGTAACAGAAGTTCTTAACCACTGTCACGCATCTATCCATCAATCCGCGACACTTGAGCCCTTAGATGAATACAGAGATTCTATCGGACTTCCCTATGATACGGATACGAGGATCTTCCCAAGCCCGTTCCCAGAAGATAATATGAGCATTTTTTACAAGGATGGAGTTTCGACTCAATACGAAGCCATGAATCGAAGTGACAAGATGATCAACAAACTTCGAAATGAAGTTAAAACTTTGATTAAAGATGTTGACAATAACACCATCGTATTCTTTCCAAGTTACAGGTTGATGAACGAGATAGGTGGTCCCCTCATGGACGAGTATCATATCTATGTAGAAGACCAAGGGATGAACCAACCGGATCTGATGGACACTGTAGAACGGTTCAAATCCAACGGTGGAGTACTATTCTCGGTCATCGGTGGGCGTATCAGTGAGGGTATGGATTTTCCGGGCGAGGAACTAGAGGTGGCAGTTATAGTCGGCATACCTTACCCAAAACCGACGGCTAGACAGAAAGGACTGAGACACTACTATGACATGAAGTTCAATAAGGGTTGGGAATATACGATCAAAGCACCAACGGTCAGAAAGATACTCCAGTCCACCGGTAGATTGGTAAGAAGCGAAAAAGATCTAGGTGCTGCAGTCATCTTAGATGAACGGGCTATACATTTCAAACAATACCTACCTAATCTGCATCTTACCGAATATACCATCACGTCGGTTAAAGATTTCTTTAAAGAAAGAAAAGATTTATAATGGATGCAGAGGTGAAATCAACCATGCATAAAGTCTGCGACGTTGACATGGAGAAAAACATCCTGGAAGAGAATGAAAGGCTGGCCAAGAAGAATGCCGAACTTTTCAAAAAGGACGGAGTCAGAGCTTTCAATATTCTCGGTGCGATCGGTTCTGGTAAGACCACCGTGATCGAACAGATCTCTGAGAGGTTAGATGGTAAAAAGGTAGGCGCGATAGCTGGTGATCTGACCGGTGAGGACGACCATCTACGTTTCAAAGCTAAGGGACTCGATTCCGTGGCCATCAATACCGGTAAAGACTGTCACCTCGATGCACATTATGTCTCTCACGCATTGGAAGATATATCCATCGAAGAACTAGATTACCTGTTCATAGAGAACGTTGGGAACCTTATCTGCCCGGTGGACTTTCCGCTAGGGACCGAGCAGGAAGTGGTGATAATCAGTGTAACTGAAGGTGATGATATGATAAGAAAACATCCACTCATATTCTCCCAAAGTGATATCACCGTAGTTAACAAAGTGGATCTAGCAGACATGATGGATGTTGACATATCAGTGATAGAAGATGATTTCAAAAAAGTGAACCCGCACGGTACACTGATCAAGATGAACGCTAAAAAAGGTGAAGGAATAGAAGATCTGATGTCTGAACTGGGACTACCTTAATCTTTTCCCTTATAATAATAAGATTCTTCTAGTTTTACAACCTTTTCTGGATCTCTTTTCTTATAGAATTCTCGTCGTTTTTCAGCCAAGAGTCCTATCAATATACCAGATCCTACCATGAGCCCTATAACAAAAGAGGGGAGATGATCAAGAGGTTCCGGGACAGGAGCGGTGGTCTCAACATGAGTCCTATCTATCTCAAGAGGTTCCATTGAAACTTCATCGACTTCACCATCGAATCCTCCCTGAATAATAAGGCCTCTTTGGTTCCTGGTCCAAAATGTTAATTCCTTGGTCTCTTCATTATAAGAAAGTTCATCGTTCCAACTATAATATCCTACCCATCCGTTCTGATAATGGAATTTGTAGTGTTCACTACCCACTTCGGGCTCTTCTAGTCTGTGTCCTGTCATACTGATATCCTTAACTATATCAATAGATCCGCCGCCTAGATGGCTAATATCACTCAATGTAAAAGAAAAAATAACCTCGAACATATCACCATGGGAATAAACGTTTATCTCAAAACTGAGTTCACCTATGAATTCTTCATCATCCCTCAGTTCAGTCATCAATCTGATGTTAGTATGAGGGAACGCTTCGTCCTCTTTCACCTGTAGCTCCTTCGACCACTCGTTCTGCCCTAAGTTGAAATCATGATGACCTTCTTCTATATCTATTACGAATTTTT
Organism: Thermoplasmata archaeon; assembly: GCA_003551065.1. Classification (GTDB taxonomy): domain Archaea; phylum Thermoplasmatota; class Thermoplasmata; order Halarchaeoplasmatales; family Halarchaeoplasmataceae; genus Saliniplasma. Next base: position 2,964 of record PULU01000031.1, read on the forward strand.
CGTAATCAATAATGGACAATATTCCATCTTCCCTGAAAAGCGATATCCTTACTTCATCATCTAAGCTTACATCAACATCTACATCATTTGACATTTCAGAACTAGCTAAAAAAGAAAACTGTGTAAAAGAGATTAAAATAAAGACAGATAGCAACAATATAACGATCCAGGTTTTTCTTATAATTCTTGACATCTGTTTTCACCTGCCCTTTTTCCCAAAAAAGAAAAAAGGTGAGTTGAGGAGGTTTTTATCGTAATATACGAACCTTTGTTAATCTCTATATTAAAAATTCATAGAAGGTATAAAAGGTATTTCGCACAGTCTTCGAACTAGTGCCTAAAATAACTCTTCGA
>PULU01000030.1 GCA_003551065.1 Thermoplasmata archaeon
ACTATGTCACGTTCAGTCAGTATCGAACGTATGAGGATGTTGACAGCCTTGGGGGCTGAACTTGAATTCACCTCGGCAGATGAGGGGACCGACGGTGCTATACGAAAAGCGGAAGAATTGGCTGAGAAAGAAGGTTATTGGAGACCAAATCAATTCGATAACCCAAAGAACTCTGAAACACATTACCTGACCACTGCAAATGAGATACTAGAGGTTATAGGTGACAAGATAACACACTTCGTGGCAGGCATGGGGACTACCGGTACCCTGATGGGTATATCTAAACGTCTTAAAGAAAAGGATCCAAACATCCAAGTCATCGGCGTTGAACCTACGAGAGAATACAACATACAAGGTCTGAAGAATATGACAGAAGATAGAGTCCCAAAGATATACGAACCAGAACGTTTGGACGATATAAGAACTATCCATGACGACGATGCCTTCGAGACCGCAAGAAAACTAGCTTTGAGGGAAGGACTGTTCGTGGGTATGAGCTCTGGAGCCGCCATGTACATCTGCATGGAACTCGCCCAGGAGATCGACCAAGGGACCATCGTGACAATCTTCCCAGATGGGGGAGAAAGATATTTCAGCACACCACTATTCGACGTAACAGAGTGTATGAGATGTATAAAAGAGCATAAAGACGGTCTTGATCATCCCCCTGAAGACCTGTCTAGGTATGTGAAGGAATTGAACGAATTACTTCCTAAATGAGGGTCAACTGATCACTCAATAAATTCGAATATTGTAAAATAAGCTTTATATGTAATCATGTAGTTATTTTGAATGTTGGAGATAAACTTGAAAATAAGAAATAGTTACGCAAAGATAATGATCTTAGTTCTTTGTATCGTATTACTGACGATTCCTTCTTTAGGGTTGGGTATATCCAACGATGATATCGTTCCCCTCGAAAACTCTGATGAAGGAGAGGACGTCTCTGACGACATACCTGGACCGGGTATACCAGATCCAGGTAACAGGACCAGGAGGATAGGTGATTTTAAGGAAGGTATGAGAGGTAGTTTCGTTTCCTTCGAAAGAGGTTCGGAAGGTATTGATGAACATATTTATCTAATAGACACCGATGAAGAGGTGACCCTGTTCAACAGTATAGAAATACCTGATATATCTGTCTTTGAAGAGATATCTAAAGAAGTCTTATATCAGGTAAATGGTGATCGAGCCACAATGGAGATCTATGACAAGCCTTCCGCATTGATGAAGATCGAAGTTAGACCTATCACAACTGAACAAACAATAAGTTTTAGAAAGGAGAACTTGAATATCGAAGGAAGGGAGAAGAACAGTATAAGGATAGACTATGGTGGATTTATCGGAACTTTGACGCCCTATGGATCTTCCGGTCAGCCACCGGTTGTGGAAGACGATTCGATAACATATATTGTTGAAGAAGCTACTACGTTCATATTTAGATTGGATGAAGAAATGATCTACGGTGATGAAGAGATCTCAGGTATAATAGAACGAGGGATAATGGAAGGACGCATAGGAGCAGAAGTCAGGGTGGAAGCAAAGAATGACGGCTTTCAACAGATGTCTGTTATTTATGATGAACTTAACCTACTTAGTCAGATGTTGAACGACAGAACTTTCCAACTGATGGTCTCTTCCGAAACTCTAGGACGGGAGGGGAAGATAATAGCTGTAGATATCTCATATTCCGTTATGGACATATCTTCGGTAAAAGAACTAAATATCACATTCGACGGAGATGAAGCATATATTGTTGAGAACTATCAGCAGCTCATGGGAAAGAGCGACGTACCAGCTGCCCTGCCCCTGCTGGGAGAAGAAGGGATCCAGATCTTTGTGAACGTCCCAAATTTTTCAACCCACACCATCGTGATCGAAGATCTGACTGGAGTCACAGAAGAGATAAAAGAGTTCTTCGGTGACTATATATATTATATACCTGCAGCCGTGGTAACCGGTGGGTTAGTAATATTTGGAGCACTTTACCAAAAAAAATACAGAAAAAAAGAGTTCGAAAATAGGAAAAAGACCGAAAAATCTTCATCCGATAAACACGATAAAAAAAGATGGTGAGCAAGTAAATAACATCCTTAGAAAAACTTAATACTACACGTTATATTAAAAAATAAGAGGTTTAAGACATGTACATGGATATGATATACAATATCAGTTTTGCCATACTCACTATTTTAGCATTAGCTCTGTTCGTGATCTCTATATTTGCTTATCGCAGGTCGAGAAATAATAAGATTTTGATGGTCTCGATGGCGTTCCTACTCTTCTTCCTCAAAGGACTCTGGCTTACTTACTCATTATTTACCTATCCCAAGGGAGGATGGGGAGTTTTCTTAGCACCAGTAGCTGTACTAGACTGTATGATCTTGATACTGCTATATCTGTCCTTGTTGAAAGGGTAATATGATGTCTAAGGCAGTATTGGAAGTAGAGAACAGAAAAGAAATATACAATATAATAGAGGAATACCCAGGTCTGCACATGAGAGATATCCAGCGCAGGTCCGGTTTGAGTATGAACCTTGTGAGATACCACCTAACTCAGCTTAAAAAGTATAGACTAGTTTCAGAAGTAAAAGAGGATAAATATAAAAGATATTATCCAAAAAAAGGGAAGAGAAGAGTCGATAAAAAAGATAAACAATATCTAGCATCATTGAGAAAAGAAACTCCTCTATCCATAGTTCTCTATTTACTCAAAAAAGGAAAGCCTACATCTCACACCCAGATTAAAAATAGACTGGATATTCCAGCCTCGTCACTTTCTTACCATCTAAAGAAGATGGAGGAGAAGGGCATCCTAGAAAAGGTAGAGAGGAAATACAGTTTATCGGATCCTGAACGGGTGTCCCGTTTGTTGATAGAATACGAACCACCACAAGATGTCATCGACGAATTCATAGATCTGTGGGAGGATCTATCACTGTTTTAGTGAAGAAAACTTGTTTTGTTCGAATACTGTAAAACAAAGTATAAATGAATTGTAAAACAAGTAATTGATGGTTGATAACATGAATAACAAAATAAATATAGGATTCGTGATGGGGATCGCCTTCATACTGATACTATCCAGCTTCGTCTTGGCATTTACAGCAGTCGGTGATTCAAACGATGACCTAGTAGGATACGATACACAAGTTCAAGCACCGATAGATATCGATCCACCTGTAGAAGGTGGAGAAACCTTCAGAAGCAAAGCTCAGAACGCTGCTTCCCACGGTGCAGCTTCATTCCTATGGGTGGAAGGATACGAACCATGGGCTGCTTTGGTCATAAACGCTGGTGATCCAAGGGGTG
>PULU01000161.1 GCA_003551065.1 Thermoplasmata archaeon
CACTTCTTGATCTTCAAAGGATTCATGTGCCATCACATGACACCAATGACATGATGAATATCCTATGGAAAGGAATATCGGTTTATCCTCAGACCTGGCTTTTTCGAATGCCTCTTCACACCAGGGATACCAATCCACAGGATTCTCGGCATGCTGTTTAAGATATCTGCTCTTCTCACCGGCTAAGTGATTTTTATCTCCCATGATCAAAATACGTTCTTTATCAGTTTAAAGTCTTTTGTTTCGGATATTATAAAATAATAACTCTTTTCAGAACCTTTTTATAAATCACCTCTGCTAATTCATATTAAGGGAGTAATATGAAGTTGAAGATCGCAGCACCGAGTGAGAAAAAAGAAGGGGCAGGAGCAACTGTGAAAAGATTGTTTCCCACGTCCGAGACCGAACCCATCGACCCCTTCGTACTTTTTGACGAATTCATCGTTCAACCCGACGTCGGTTTTCCGGAACATCAACACGGAGGATTCGAAGCTATCACTTACATGATAAAAGGATCGTTCAGACACAAGGACAACATGGGTAATGATGAACTGGTCTCAAAAGGTGGGATACAGAAGTTCACCGCTGGTAAAGGGTTAGTGCATTCCGAGATGCCCGGAGACGAATTGAGTCAAGGTTTTCAGCTCTGGGTGAATCTTCCCAGGGATAAAAAAAGCATCCAACCATCTTACCAAAAACTGACAGCTAATAAAGTTCGTGAAACAGAAGAGGACGGGGTGAAGGTCCGTCACATCGTCGGAGAAAATTCTCCTATCGAGTTCAAAACTCCTGTCGATTACCTGGATATCCACATGGAAGAAAGTTCTTCAAGATCGATAGATATCGAAGATGAATTCAAAGGATTTCTCTACATCTATCAAGGAAATATAGAAGTTCAGGAACAAGTCATAGAGAACGGAAAAGCTGTCATCTTGAAAGACATCAATGAATTGAACGTAAAAGCAGTTGAAGATTCAAAACTTGTAGTGATCACAGGAGAACCTTTGTCAGAACCCATCAGACTGCAGGGATCGTTCGTAAAGTAAGCTCTAGTACCCTGCCTCTTCGTAATACTCGTCGGTTTCGTGATCACAACTCCTACATTTACCGTGACCGTCGAAGTCGACCAACATCTCCTCGGCCCCACATCTTGTGCATTCTTTCGGTTTTCGATCCCTATAATACCGTTTACCGAAATAATCAGAAGGCTCTTCGGTTTCACCTTTCCAGATGCCATAAGCGATGTAAAGTGCTCCGACTCCTATCAGGAAGAATGTGATACCACAACCCATATGGAAAATAGTAAAATGTAATATCGCTAATAACGTGAGAATTGACCCTAAAAATACCATGCTAACTCCGATACCCAACAATTTAAAGAAAGCGTACCCTTTGAACAGATTCCATAGTCCCATCTTATCACTCTCGAACTAATATAGAAATATATTACATATAATTTGCGTTTTAAGGAGCCTATCAAGGATTTAGTGATATTAGCAGTTTGTATTGGATATAAATAGTATTATAAAACGAAGAACTGGTCCATCCGATATGGATTCTAAAAAATCGATAGATATATATATATATATACAGGTAGTCCATTATGTATTGTCGAGAGTGATAATATTCTCGGAAGTATTTCCGAAGAGAACAAAGTACGTATGATGGTAGTACCGATCGTAGCGATGCTTGTAGTGACGATGATAGTCGCTGGGTATCGTGATGAGGGAGAAAGGGTCGAAATGGAAGAAGATCCAGGTGAACTTACCATTGAGTACCGAACAATTGAGGATCGGGTTGGAGAGCCTAATGTCAAAGCAATCGGCTCTACGGTTGTGAATAATGATAGTCATTTGGAATTAGAAACAAATGTTACAAAGATTTCTCCTGGTGGTGAATTTCAACGCATCTTTATGCGCCTGAACGCAGAAGGAAACTTCGAAAAAGAGTTACAAATAGACGCATTCAAGTTTACAGCCTCAGAAACTGAGGAAAATGAACCACCTTTTAGTAATATACAGTTTGAAATCGTTAGAACCCCAATCGAAGGTGGTGAAATTTGGCCAGATCATAAACAAAGAAGTGGCGTGAGGGCCACAAGTCTAGAACATTATGCTTATCAGGGGTACGATCTAGATTCAAATGATTTTACGGCGAATAGCATTTTGATGTGGTCGATTCCAACAGAAAATGTCGGTGAAGAGTTCAGTTTAGAGATACAAGCTGTAGTTCATGGGTTGTCCGAAGATGTTACCGCAACTGTTCAGGTCGATATTGAATGAGGTGTATGAATATGGGATTTAAAAAAGCATTTACATGGATAGTTGCGTTCTTGCTCGTATTTTTTGTCATTATTGATACGATAAACTAATTTTTCAAAGCATCCTATTCAACTTATATGATCATGAAACATATTCTAATCGTAAAGATAATTTACCTCTCTTCGAATTAAACATCATGATAAGATACGATCCCTTAGAGTACCCCTATGCTTCTCAAAGAAAGATAGTTTATGCAAAAAATGGTATGGTAGGGACCTCACAACCTTTAGCGGCCCAAGCTGGTTTAGAGATTTTAAAAAAGGGAGGGAATGCAGTCGATGCAGCCATCGCAACAGCATCCTGTTTAACAGTTCTAGAACCTACTTCCAACGGTCTAGGTGGTGACGCTTTCGTACTGTTCTGGAAGGATGGAGGACTCCACGGATTGAATTCCAGCGGACCCGCACCTAAGAACATATCAATGGAGGCAGTCAAAAATCGTGGTTACGACGACATGCCAAAAACTGGTATCATACCAGTTACGGTTCCGGGTATCCCAGGGGCGTGGGCAGAACTATCTAAAAAGCATGGAAAACTGGATTTTGAAAAGGTACTGGAACCAGCTATCAGGTATGCCGAGGAAGGTTATCCGGTTTCTCCGATCGTGGGAAAGTACTGGAACTATGCTTATCAAAGCTACAAAAAATTAGAGGGTGAAGAATTCGAATACTGGTTCGAAACTTTCGCACCGGGAGGACGTCCTCCAGAGATCGGTGAGATCTGGAAGTCTCCGGACCATACGAGAACATTGAAATCTATCGCTGAAACCAGGAGTAAAAGTTTCTACAAGGGTGAGATCGCAGATAAGATCGATGAATTCTCAAAGGACTGTGATGGTTTCCTATCAAAAAAGGATCTCTCTAGTTTCTCACCGGAATGGGTAGAACCCTTAAATATTGATTACAGAGGTTATGATGTTTGGGAACTTCCACCCAACGGTCAAGGGATGATCGCTTTGATGGCCTTGAACATCTTGAAAGGGTTCGATTTCAGTGAAAAAGATTCTGTAAAAACGTATCACAAGCAGATGGAAGCACTCAAACTTGCCTTCAGCGACGGTAAGAAATTCATCACAGATCCAGAACATATGGATGTCAGTTTCAAAGAACTTTTATCGGAGGATCATGCATCTGAAAGAAGAGAGATGATTGAAGAAAAGGCCATGGAACCTGGACCTGGAAAACCACGTGATTCTGGTACGGTTTACTTAGCCACTGTTGATAACGAAGGAAACATGGTATCCTACATCCAAAGTAATTACATGGGTTTCGGGTCTGGACTAGTTGTTCCCGACACAGGAATCGCGCTTCAAAACAGAGGACACACCTTCTCTTTAAACCCAAATGAAGCAAATTGTCTCAAACCTAGAAAGAGAACTTACCATACGATAATCCCTGGTTTTTTAACTAAAAAAGGGAAACCCATCGGCCCCTTTGGTGTCATGGGGGGATATATGCAGCCCCAGGGACATCTACAGGTTTTAATGAACAGTATAGATTTCAACATGAACCCGCAGGCAGCTTTGGATGCCCCACGTTGGAGATGGGAACGTGGAAAGAAGATACACCTGGAACATAGTTTCCCAAAACACATCGCTGAAAAGTTATCAAGGAAAGGTCATGATCTAAACTACTCGCTGCACAGTGGTGGTTTCGGACGAGGGCAGATAATATGGAGGGAAGGAAACGTATATGCCGGTGGGACCGAACCTAGAGCTGATGGTCAGGTAGTAGGATGGTAGATACTGGGATATACGTACTGTTTATCCGACTCAAGCAAAACCATAAGGTCTCCATAGGTGCACTGGGCGAGATAGAATTTAGATCTGGTTTTTATCTATACATCGGTTCAGCCCAGAACGGTCTAGAACATCGTATCAATAGGCATTTCAGGGATGATAAGAAAAAACACTGGCATATAGATCACCTTCTCGAATTCGGAGATATAATCGATGTCAAAGTAAAAGATGGGGACTCAGATGAGGAATGTATTTTAGCTGAAAAGATCGGACGATTTACAGAAGAGATCCAGGACTTCGGTTCTAGTGATTGTAGATGTGATAGTCACCTTTTTTATCATTCTGATAATATGGCCAACTTGAACAAGAAATTAAAAACCCTACATTTAAAGGATTACCGACAGTAACTTTTTTATCCTTTATACAACTCACCATTATACACTTCAGGGCCCGTGGGGTAGCTTGGCCCATCCTTCGGCGTTCGGGGCGCCGGAACCCGAATTCAAATTTCGGCGGGCCCATTAAAAAAATATTAAAAATCAGAAGCACAGCTATAACTACTGGGTACCGTGCTCATATCCTACTTCAAGATTCACCCGATTAACTGTCCATCTCCATCCTGGAGGACCAAACACCATCTGGTATATCGTCATAGACGGAATTTTTTTTCTCTTCCACAGATTCACTTTTCTTTTGTTGTTCTATCAATTCGCGGATCTTCTCTTTTCTGAAGAGCCAATAATGTATACGCCATTCACGTCCATCATATAGAGTGGTTTCTTCCCTCTCTGTCGTCAGTAAACCAGCATCTTCTAACATATAAAAGACGTCTCTATCCTCCTGTTCTAGAATGTTATCGATTATCCTTTCACTGTAGCCAAAGAAGTTCATGACATGTTCTGCCATCATCCTAGCTGCACTTTCTTCCATCGAACGACCATCTACACTGTTCTTGATTGCTCCAGTGAGTTGATCAATAGTCAGTGCAGTTGGACCACCGTTATTCCTCATTTCATCATCAGCCATAATGATCATTGCCTTATACTCTACCATATATATTGGGTTTTAATACTATAAATAGATTTCGTTATAGCCCAGTGATATTTTCAGTCTATAGCTTTTCTAAAGTCGTTCCATCTGTCTTTTATTTTCTGGACAGGTATATCCTCGTATGAATCTATTTCGCGGTAAAAATTATGATCGAAATCAGAACATAATAATTGCCAATTTTCCCAATGACCCATATTTTTCCACTGCCATCCAGCATCCAACTTCAGATAGTGATATCTTCCGTGTTCTTTCCAAGTTATCTCGATTATACCGAATTCAACAGCTAGTTCGTATATTATCCTTCCAAGTAGTATAGTGTTTCCTTTCCTCTGTCTCAATTGATATCCAGATTTTAACATCTTTGGGTGTTTAACTCTTATAGCATTCAATCCTTCAGCCTCACCAAGTGAAGAATTCGTTTTATCCATGGTCAGGAAATAGACCCCCTTTCTCAGATCGATCTCCTGGACGAATGTCCTGAATTGATCTCTGATAAGAGAATCAGCGTTCTGTAGTCTATCACTATCCTCTCCAGCATACCTTAATTGTCTAGGATTTGTCTTTCCGACGACCAGTACAGTGTATCCTGAATTACCTTTATTTTCTTGAAGGGTGTGTATCTCTTGTAGAGCCCTAAAACCGATCCTTCCTATATGTGTCAATCTACCTTTACTCTTATGATTGGCAGCGTTTTCGATCTCTTTCATTACTACTCCAGGTACCGCAAATAGGATCCATTTGGGTATCTTTGAATAGGAATAGGGATTCTCATCATCCAGAGCTTGAAGTATATGTTCAGAAACTATACAATTATAGAGCAAATTCGTATCCAATCCTAATATCAAATCTTTATTGCTGGCTAATTTCTTTGCAACACTTTCTAGGCCATAAGGTTCGATCAACCCACTCCTAGTCATGGCGGTTGTTAGATAGTTCAAAGTCTTCCTATTATCTGCCAGTATGTTGATATTATAGTCGGATGGACTTCCTTCGATACTCAGCAGTTTTTCAGTAGGACCTTCAACACCCTCCGATGGTTTAGAATTAATCACAAGGTTTCCGATATTATTTTTAAGTAGAGCTGACAGCATCTGAAGCACGGGAAAATCTATCAGCCTATTCTTGTTTACAAACTTTTTCCAATTCATATTAATCCTCAAACAATCTTTCTGTCATCCAGTGAGGATCGAATTCCTCAAGATCATCGTATCCTTCTCCGGTCCCTACGAACAAGATAGGTTTATTGACTGCATGGCCTATGGACAACGCACCTCCACCTTTAGCATCTGCATCGATCTTACTCAAAACCACACCATCGATACCAACGGCCTCGTTGAATTTCTTAGCCTGTTCTACTGCATCACTTCCTGTCAAGGCGTCACCTACAAATATCACCATGTCCGGTTCGGCTACTCTTTTTATCTTCTTCATCTCGTCCATGAGATTGATATTGGTCTGCATACGTCCTGCGGTATCGATCAATACTATATCTTTACCCCTAGCTTGGGCGTGTTCAACGGCATCGTAGGCAACAGCAGCAGGATCGCTTCCTTTTGAGTGCTTGATCACCTTCACCCCTAATCTGTTGCCATGTTTTTGGATCTGTTCTAAAGCACCGGCTCTAAAAGTATCTGCAGCTGCAAGAACACATGAATACCCTTCGTTCATCAGTTTGTGACATATCTTAGCTATGGTGGTAGTTTTACCTGTTCCATTTACCCCAACAAACATTATGGAAAAAGGTTTTTTCGATCTCTTTACTCTTTCATCGAAATGGACATCATCTACCTCTAGAGCAGATTTAACAGCGGTTTTCAGGCTTTCTTCGATTACCTCTTCGATCTCATAAGCTCTATCGACTTTTTTTCCCAAAAGATTTTTCTTCACGTCCTCTTGTATCTCCTCTGTTATAGGTAGTGCTACATCTGCTTCAAGTAGTGATAACTTAAGTTCCCACAGTATATCGTCAAGTTTTTTTTCCTTGATCTTGGATCCCCATCCGTCCACAAAAGCTTCTTCTGGGGATTCCTCCACACTCTTCTTACCTGATTTAGTGATACTGGATAATTTATCTTTTAGTTTCTCAAACATCTCTCCGTTCCCCCGGGTTTAAGAGATACAGCAGTTTTATACCTGACCCTGTGATTGAAGTTCTTGATACTCCTGTCTGACTTCTTGTTCAAGCTTCTGTGCCTGCTGTTTAAGCTCCTCGAAATCTTCCATCAGGTCATCTTTAGTTTCTTTGAACTCATCCTTTCTTTTCTCAACAATTTCCATGGCTTCACTAACTTCTTTCTCAGCGGAAATATCTGCACCTAGACCGATCAGTACTTTGTCCTTATCTCCAACTTTGGACTGAAGATAAGAATTAGCACCTATGGGTACAAGTAATTGACTCCCCTGTTCCTTCTTACTGTAGTTTTCCATGGTCTTTTTCGCTTGATTGTGCCCTTCGATCACTTCGTCTATGAAATCGAGTTGATTTTGAAAGGCTTCTAACTGCGAATTTAATTGCTGAAGCGTGTTTACTTTCTGTCTAAATTCTTGCTGATTTACCATATTATCTAATTCTCCCTTTTTAAAATATCTTCTATATATGCATCTTCAACCTGGTCTTTATCGATCTCTTCTACATGTCTGATATCGATGTTGGTCCGTTTAACTCTGTGTTTGCTTCCCAATAGGGATAAAACCTTTTCAACAGCAGCATCTTGATCCTCACTTACCACTTCTTTAGTAAAATGCTGCCAATCAGTTCTCCTTCGTCCCATTCGGAATTTACCTTTTACTTTGTATATCTTCATCTGCAACACCTTATAGTTATTCAATGATATTATTTAACCAACTCATGAAGAGGGGGGTATTAAAAATTAACCCATAGCTTTTTGAGTTATTTAAGATAAAACTTCAGATTCTTTTCGATGAAATTTTCATCTCTATCCATCTATATAAAAACGATTCTAAGTGTTTGATTTAAATGTAATTCTTTGGCTGAACGTATTTCACCAATGATAAAGAAATGAATGAAAAATATTAATGCAAAATCCTTTTATAGTGCAAAAAACTTTCAAATAAATGATGAATAATCTAAAACCTAATTCTTCAAGGAGGCAAAGTATATGAGTTGGAGGATCGGAGTAGATATTGGCGGAGCATTTACGGATCTTTTTGCTGTGAACCCTGAAACAGGAGAAACAGAATGGACTAAAGTAGAATCCACACCCCCTGAGTTTGAGAACGGTGTTATCGAGGGTGTAAAGCAGTTAGAAGATAAAGGCATAGCGATGAAGAATGCCGATCAGATCATACACGGCCAGACCGTTGTGATAAATACCATAATCACAAGGTCAGGGTCTAAAGTTGGTTTCATAACGAGTAAAGGATACGACATCATAGACATGCAACGAGGAAACCGTAGAGATATATTCAATTTCAAATATAAAATGCCTGAGCAGTTCGTTGATAGGCAAATGACAGAGTGGGTTGACGAACGAATAGATGAGGACGGCAGCATCCATAAGTCTCTTGATGAAGAAGAAGTCGAAAAGGCTACAAAATCTTTGATAGATAAAGGTGCTGAAGCTATAAGTATCGGATTCATAAACAGTTATCAAAATCCTGAAAATGAAAGAAAAGCTAAAAAGCTAGTTGAAACGGTTTGTAAGGATAACGGTATAAATAATCCGCTTGTAACGATATCGAGTGATACCACCCAGGAGTGGCGAGAATATGAAAGATTTAATACTGCTATATTGAATTCTTATGTTCAACCGACCTTTGTGAAATATATCAATAAATTAGAGAAAGCTTTAGAAGATGAAGGCTTCGAAGGAACGTTTTATCTAACCCTTGCATCAGGAGGAATGGCTACAGCCAAATACGCTAAAGATTTTCCGATCAATACCGTAGAAGGCGGACCAATATCTGGAATCATGGGTGCTACTACAGTAGGTGAACTGATCGATGAGAAGGATATTATCGTTATCGATGGGGGAAGTACAACATCAAAGGCTGGTCTTGCAGAAAATCTTACACCGAAAACGAAAACGGAATATTGGATAGAGCAGGACAAGTATAATCCAGGATATCCCGCCAAAGTACCAGTGGTGGATATACAGGAGGTTGGAAACGGGGGAACGAGTATAATATGGTCAGATGAGGCCGGTAATCTACAGGTTGGTCCAGATGCAGCAGGCGCTCGTCCAGGTCCAGCTTGCTATGATATGGGCGGAAATAAGCCAACCCTGACCGATGCTTATGTGGTCTCAGGATACCTTAATCCGGAATACCTCCTTGGAGGAGACCTTAAAATAGATAAAAATTTAGCTGTTGATTCACTCAAAGATGTTGCAGAAGAGGTAGGATTGAATGTAAAAGATACAGCTTACGGAACTATCAGAGTTGCAAATAATAAATCCGCTAGATTGATTCGGTTGATATCTATTAGGAAGGGATTCGATCCAAGAGATTTTACACTGATAGCTCACGGCGGTTCAGGTCCAATGATGGCTCCATTCATAGCTAAAGATCTGAACATACCAGAAGTGATAGTCCCTTCGGTACCAAGCGGCGTATTCAATCCATGGGGAATGGTAGGATTAGATATAAGACACGAGCTGGTAAAAACTAGAGACATCCTCATGGGAGAAGACAAAGGATCTATCGAGGATGTCAACAGAACATTCGAAACTCTTGAAGATGAGATAAAGGGAGCCTTCGAGATGGAAGAAATCGATCCTGAGAAAGCCGTTTTGAATCGAAGGTTGGATATGAAATATGAAGGTCAAGCCCATACCTTGAAGATCAAGTGTCCGACTGAGGAACTAGATGTGGATGACATCAAGTCCTTAAAAACAGTATTCCATGATGCTCATGATAGGGAATATGGTTTTAAATTAGAAGACAGTGATATCAAGATTGTCAATTTCCACAGCATAGGCTTGATCCCTATTGAACCACCTTCTATCGAAGAATATGAGAGCGAATCTACCTTAGAGGATTCGTTCATTGGGGAAAGAAAGGTATATAACGGAGATAAAGAAGAAATGACACCGGTATACCAAAAAGAAAAATTCCCCATCGATGTCGAAGTCGAAGGACCGTGTATAATAGAAGGTAAAACAGCGACCATCATCGTACCAAAAGATTTCAAAGTCCGGCACGATCTTTATGGGAACCTTAGGATGGTCCACTAAACCCATTTATTTTGAGGTGTTTGCCATGATTGAAGAGGATTACCCCAAAGTGATAAAAAAAGACGAGATGGATGAAAACCTAGCTCAAGCAGTGAACGAAGCTTTCTCGATATTCAATATAGATGATAATATACAGGTTGGAGTCCTTGAGCTTGAACCAAATGTTAGACTTCCAGAAGAAGGGATGAGCGAACATGAAAAAAGCCACGAATTTTCCTTTGTGATCCAGGGTGAAGTCGCGATAGGGACTGAATCCGGGGAAAAAAGGATTAAAAAAGGTGAACTAATGTACAATAGACCTGGAACAAAACACTATACTTACAATGATAGCTCAGAACCTGCAAAATTACTCTGGTTCCTTTCTCCTCCCATGTGAACGTAGCGGGAGGAGAAAGTAGTATATGCTTTTTTAGTCGTCGATCATTTTTTGAGGATTATTTTTTAAAACTCTGTTCCAGGCTTTTGGAGTCATCGACGCAGGAAGTATTTCATAGTCATCGATTATATCTTGTTCAAGTATAAAATTGGTTATCTCTTTGTTTATACTCTTTAAGTCGCTTTCTAAAAATCTGAGAAGTATCGCTTTTTTATTGAGGTATTGAGTAACTTCATATATCCTTACGTTCTCTACAGCATCATCTATGAATTCATCTAGTTTTTCGACGGTCGCATCAGATGACAGTTTTACAAGAACATCAGTATATACTACGTTAGCTTTTTGAAGTACAAGTAATGCCATGACCATAAGGTATCCCTTTTCTTGGAGCTGTTTTCTTCGCCTCCTCGCAGTTGTAATTGATGTTCCTAGTTCCTCAGCCAGTTCAGTATCTGTCATCCTGCCGTTATCTCTCAAGATCTGGTATATCTTTATGTCCATCTCGTCCCATTCATCACCAAGAACGGACTTCAATAACTCAAACTCTTCTTCACTATTAATATCACTTTGCAATTTTTCACCTACCTATTTTATCTATAAACATATAAATTCTCTATCTGACTTGGTTAAACTTTTCCCTTCTTTTTCCATGGTATAAATATCATCTTCTATCCTTATCCCGTATCGTCCTTTTAAGTATATACCTGGTTCTATAGTAAATGTCATCCCTTTTTTAATTTTTTCTCTATTTTCCCCGGTTAGGTAAGGTTCTTCATGTGCATCTAAGCCTATCCCATGTCCTACTCTATGTTTAAAATTCTCACCGAATCCTTCATCAACGATGACATCTCTAGCCTGTTTATCGATATGTCTCGCTTCAATACCTGCTTTAACTATCTCTTTACTTTTAGATAAAGCGCTTTTCACAATATCATAGACCTTTTTTGATCCCTCTGGGGCTTTTTTTATTGCAACAGTTCTAGATATGTCTGAGCAGTAACCCTTATATTTCGCTCCATAATCAAATATAACTATGTCTTTTTCTTTTAACCGTCTTTTTGAAGGAAAGTGATGTGGATTAGCTGAATTTGGACCTGAAGCGACCATGGTTTCAAAGGAAGTGTCACTCGCTCCAAATTCTTTTAATAAAAGATCTATATGAGAGGCTAATTCGATCTCGGTTTTCCCTATTAGCTGCTCTTCTAATAAAGCCTCAAAGGTATGATCAGCTATTTCAGCTGCCTTTTTCATATGCCTGACCTCTTCTTTAGATTTTATCTTTCTAAATCTAGAAGTTTCTGAGTTCAGCGAACTCCATGAATATTTGCCAAGTAAATCCTTGATTTTCATAAGTACATCTGCAGACATACTGTCTTCGATCAGTAGATTTTTATTGCAACCCTTTAAGTCTTTTAAGGCCTTTTCTAGATACTTATAAGGGTCTTGATCGTCTCCCCATACATAGATGTTCTCAAAATCTATAGATGACTGTTCAATATAGTCCTCATACAATTTTGGTATGATGAGAACAGGTTTTTTGTCAGGATAGACGATCACAGAGAATAGCCTTTCCAAAACATTCTTTGGATTCAACCCGGTTAGATAATAAAGATTTGAACCGGGTGTGATCAAAGCTCCATCATATGAATCATCCATCTGGCTTATTAATCTTTTTAGATTGTTTTTTGGATCCATTTCATCCCACTCGTTGCTGTGAAAACTACCAATGATCAGAGATCAAATATCCCTGACTTTAAGGATGGTTTTGGCAGGTCCCCTCTTTTCCTTCATCTCTTTCCTTAGTTCTTCACTGGATTCTCTGTCTATCTCCAATTTTTCTTCGTCTATTATTACCCCATATTTTTCACGAGCAGTTTCTGCGTTTACCAATCCATTCTTATAGTCCTTAAGGACCATCTTAGGGTCTCTTTCTAGTGGGTCCCCCCATCCACCGCCACCACCGCTTCTGATACTGATAATATCTCCTTTCTTCAATGAGAAGTTTAGCATCCTACCTCCATCCCATATCTCTTCCCCATCGCGTATGATGGTCATATGGTTGCAGGAACCGTATTCACCGCCTTCGATACCCCATGGAGGATATTTGATACGATTTATTGAGGTGGTGAAGCTTCCTTTATCGGCTAGGATCCTGTAATCTTTTCTCATACCAAAACCACCTCTAAACTTACCATGCCCGATGCCATCTTCTAAGTTGTATCGCATACATTCTACTCTGATGGGATATTCTCTTTCTAGAACTTCTACAGGGTGGATAAATGTTTCACCGTCTCCGGCAGATACTAAACAAGATTCTCCGTCTTTATCTATACCTGCTCCCCATCCACCTGGATTAGGTTCTACAAGTATCTTATATTTATTATCTCTTGGATCGATCATCCCTATGTTTTCAGCTACAACAGAAACAAAATGACCCGCCGTGAGTTTGTCAGGTAATTCTGATGCTAGAGATTTCCAGATAAGGTCGAAAACATAAATCATCGTTTCCCAATAACAGCTTACGGGAGCTGGTGGAACTGCATTCAGGATTGAACCTTTTGGAACGTCTATTTCTATTGGTTCTAAGTATCCTTGATTAAGATTGATATGTGGGTCGGTACAAGCTGTAAAAATGGTAGCAACGGAAGCAAAGGTACCAGAATAAGCCGTGTTTATAGGCGCTTCTAATTGATCAGGATTATCTGTGAGGTCCACTTTGAATTTTTCATCGGTTATCTCAACATCAGCTCTGAGGGTGATATCTTCTTCCATCCCTTCATATTTGAGGATCTTTTGTTCAGAATGGAATTTACCTTTTGGGAGTTTCTTAATATTTTCTTTTGCCATGACCTTACCATCCTCTATCCGATCTTTCATGGCTGCAGTGATCGTTTCTACCCCGTATTTATCACACAGGTCGTTTATCCTATTGTAAGCATACCTGAGAGAGGCTGCTAGGGCTTCCAAGTCACCATAAACATAATCGGGTACACGAGAATTGTGTTTGATTATATTGGCCACTTCTCTATTCAACTTCCCCTCTTCATAAAAATGGGATGTCGGTATTCGGACGCCTTCTTGATATATCTCTTCTGCATTTGGTCCCCATGATCCTGGATTCATCCCTCCTACGTCATTGACATGAGCTTTTATGGTTGAGATTGAGATTACCTCGTCATCATAAAATATGGGCATCGAAAGAGCTATGTCGTTCATGTGTGTTCCGACTTTATACGGGTCGTTAGATACGAAGATGTCCCTCGGCTTCAACTCGAGATCAAATTCGTCTATATCACTCATCATGTTTTTAGCTACATATGGCATAGTTCCTAAAAATGCAGGAACACCCAGGCCTATGGAAATCAGATCACCCTTTTCGTCGGTCAAAGCCGGGGCGAAATCATAAGTTTCATACAAAATACTACTCTTGGCTGTTCTTATAGCTGTCCAGAACATCTCTTCAGATATATAATCTAAGGCATTTTTTACTATCCTGATGCTGATCGGGTCTATCGACAAGTTATAACACCTCTTTTCTATCATTAATTAAAAACTAACGTATATATGCTTTTTGTGTAAAATTTTGTCAAATCTTGATTAGGTTTTATCAAAAGGCTAGATTTCAACTCAGGATTTAAAAATGCCTCATGATAGCCGTGATAAAAATCTAATTTTACAAAAGTTTAAATAGGTCACAAAAAACTAAAATTTTATCAAACAGGAGACCGATATGATGAATAATTTAGATCCGGAAGAGGTATGGTTTTTTTTTGAGGAGATATCGAAGATCCCCCGCTGTTCAGGCAATGAAGACGAAGTCAGGGACTTCGTAAAGTCCACAGCCGAGGAACATGGATACGAGACCGAAGTTGATAATGTTGGGAATTTACTCGTGA
>PULU01000069.1 GCA_003551065.1 Thermoplasmata archaeon
GAACTATTATGATCAACTCATCGACTTGGCAGGACCAAACGGAATATCAGAAGATGCGTGATATACAGCCGGACCCTGCTAAAGTAGTGATCTTCGATCCGAGTTCTAATCAAGCGACCGTAAAAGAATTCAAGTAAAAAAATGTCGGGGACGGGGTTTGAACCCGCGACCTCTAGATTTCCCAGGAACATATCCTGTTTTTTATCTGGAACGCTTTTATCATTCCCTATGAGTCTAGCGCTCCGCCAGGCTGAGCTACCCCGACTTTTTGAACAAAATATCATCACTCATCTGGATGAAGAGCCTTGATTATCTTTTCAGAGAAAGCGGGACCTACACCTTCAACATCCGTGAGAGCTTCCTTTGTAGCTTCCCTCAAGTCTTCTAAAGATTCGTATCCGCCATCATATAATTTTTCAGCCATCGTCGGACCAACACCCTCTATGTTCTTGAATTCCTCTATAACTTCGGGTTTGGTCTTCTTTTTCTTTTTGTCAACGATAGCTTCTTCCTCTAATTCCTCTTCTTCCTCTTCTTCAGCTTTCTTCTCAGCTTCTTCTTCCAATTCTTCTTCGCTGATGATCTTTTCATCCAGCTCTTCATCACTAGGTACAGAACGGACTTCTGATTTGCGGATCTCTACACGTTTTAGTGGGTAGATGTCCTTGGTCTCTTTCTTTATCTTCTTTGCAAGACCACTGAATATCATCTTGCTGACAAGTTCTGGTAGAGTAGATTGAGGTACGACTTCATCCAGTATATGCTTCATGCGATCTCTAATAGACTGTTTAATGGAAGAATTGATCCTCTTGTCCGTAACTGAAAGGATCTTGATCCTGACCTGGTAACCTTCTTTAGTTCTAGTATCGAATACTGAATCGATCTTAGATCTCCTTCTTCTTGTCAATCGACGGATGTAATCGCTTGTCATATCATGGCCTATGAACCTGGTAACGCATTCACCGCCCCTTACACCATTCACCTTGAACTGTGCTTTGATATGGACCTTAGAAAAATCTCCCGTTAGGTCCTGTAAACTGATCTCTGCTGTTCTTCCTAACAACTCTTCTGGTTCGGAAGCAGGTGTCTCTCCTACGATCGCTCCATCAAACATATCTGGAGCTACTATCCTATACCAGCTCTTTGATTTCCATTTATCTTTGACACGTCTTCCTGCACGTCTGGATTTTTGTCTAGCCATGGTAATTCTCCTTGAATCTTGAAGATTTTAAATCATATAGTACCGATCTCACATCGGTAGGGTAAATTGCAAGTAAATATAATTGATATAACTACTTTTTGGTTGGTAAGGGGTATTTCTAGAGTATTTCGATCCCTTTGGGTAGATCTCCCACTCTCTTAACAAATCCTTCAGGCCAAAATTTAGGGTCTATACCTTTTTGAGCTAAGAAGGCAGCCGTCCATCTTTCAAGGCCTATACCGGTACATCCTGAGTACAGTTCTCGAGTTTGGGATTTTATGTTAAATGAATCCGTGTATTTCTTAAATAAACTTAGGTTCTGGAATTCTAACCATTCGCTATTTTCTCTCGTACCACGATATGGTAAATACGCTTCAAAATCTACCGTTCCAAGTTCGGTTTTGCCATCTTTCTCCTCCTCACCGGCCTGCTGAAGATAGAACGGGGTAACATTAGCCATCCTCCATTCTAATTCTAAGATATCTTCGAACACATGTTTATAACGTTCTATAAGATCATTTTTTAAATCGATCAACTGCTCCTTCGTACCTATATACACAGGTTCTATCCTGTGAAATTCATCTACTCTTTCGATACCATGTCGTCCCCCTGATTCATATCTAGCGCTAGGTGAGGTTTTATCATAGAGTAAAACCGGTAAACTACTATCGGATATGGTACAATTCTTGAGAGACCAATAGATAACGGGACATTGTGCATAGCATATACCTGCTTTTGGAGGTGTTGTCATTTTATCTAGCTTTTTGATCGGAACCTCCCGAGAGATCTTTATTTCATCAACTATCTCTTCCCATTCATCAGGGTCTCTTGTTCTTGGTTCTGAGATATAGTAAGCCTCGTTAGGTATACCCTCCATGTGGCCTGTATCTATCCAGACGTCGAAGGGCACCATCATGCTCTCAATTATTTCTTCGAAACCGAGAGGTTCAAGTATTTCTGAGACTGCTATATCCTCCATAGTTTTCAATATCTTTGCTGCCTGAGATCTGTAAAACCATTTACCTTTGGTCGGACCTTTTTTTATCCAACCTTTCTCTTCCATCACCTTTGTCGGATCTTCTTTCCAAACTATATCTTTCTTCTCAGATTCCCAAACTAGTTCCCATTTCTCCTCTTTTCCTCCATAATATTGATGATGAACCTTCTCTTTTATTCGATTGATGATCCGATCTACAAAATTCCTTTGAAGTTGCTCTTCTGTAAGACTAGTAACTGAAATCGAACAGGTTTTTCCTATAATATTCAAATTATCAACGTAAGGCACCTTTATCTGGGTTTTTGGTTCATCCTCTAGCTCGAAGCTGATCTGATATCTTTCTATATTGATCCCTCTTACCCCTACGTGATGTTTTTTACCCATATCTTGACTCAGCTTTTTCCTCAAACGAACTACCGCATCATGTGCTCTAACGTATCTATCAGATGAGATCTTTATATGGAGGTCTTTACCATCCGTGGTGTGTTCAACCACTGAGGCCCCACCAGATTCTACATCATTTGGAATACCTCGTTTTAAAATATCTTCATTTGCATCGGATATAACTTTAGATATGTCATCATTGATCTCATCTATCTCTCCGCTGAATGAGAGAACTGCTTCAAGTTCGAATTCCATGTTTACCTAGAAACTGTATATCGAAAAGCTATATAAGTATTTTAGATGAAGGAAATTTATTATCACTTAATAATCGTTATATATTTCCTTTACTTAATTGTTATAATGATGTTATATGATGCAAATAGAGGATGAACTATCGACCGGAATTCAAGAAATTGATCAACAGCACGCTGAGTTGATAAAACGTACTGAAAAATTTACTGAGGCTATAGCCAAGAACAAAGAAAAGTAGCAGCTTAGTTATCTTTTAAATTTCTTGGTTTCATATGCAGAATATCATTTCGAATCTGAAGAGCGGATCATGGAGGAATATAGTTACGATGATATCCACGAACACAGAAAAAGACATATGGAATTTTTTGATGTGGTAAACAAATTAGAAAATAAATTAAAGGAAGAAGGGCCTTCGAATTCTTTTGCTCTAGATGTTCAACGATTCTTAGTGACATCCTCCC
>PULU01000072.1 GCA_003551065.1 Thermoplasmata archaeon
CACTTCAGTTTAGATCTGAGAACTCCTGAAGAGATATTCTGGAAAAGAGTTCGTTCATATATTTTAGGTAACTTTTTCGAGAAAGCTGAAAAAGGTGATAAAATATGAAACGAAATAATTCACAGATAACACAGTTTGAATCGGGGTTCAACCGATATAGCCCATGAAGTACAAGACCGCTATCACGATAGCTGCTATTATGATGAAAATGAGTTTTCTGACAAGACGTCTAACAAAATAACCCATAGGATTCCTACTTGCTGAACCTCCTCTCAATGGGCCTCTCAAAGGGCTCATAGTTCACACCCCTTTACAAAAAAATGCATATGAGCTGATATTTCAATTATTTTTTCGGCTATCATGATAACGATATTATATAAAAGATATATTAAATTTGGCTTTATTACCTCATTTTTTCAAGTCTTTCCCGACTTACATACGGTTTCACGAAACATATGTAATCCTCTTGAGAAATAGATTCGAAATCACTTCGATCTACCATACGGCTTTCGAGATTTTCACAGATATAATCCTCACACCTGGAACAGTTCTCGAATCCCTTCTCTAAGACACATTTTCTGATGGGACAAGAATCGTCGTTCAAATTGGGATTTTCTTCATCTAGAGTCAAGCATCCGTCACATCTTATTTTTTCAGGAAGGATCCGGAATCCAAAGTACTTGAACCAACCATCGCTTATGCGTTCCCTATCTTCAAAGCTCTTGATATTTTCTTTGTATGCCAGGCAGAGATCACATCTGTACCCACATCGGGTGAGGATCGGTGATCCTTTAGATTCTTCCATAATTAAAGAATCATCGTGCCGATATTTAATATTGCCTTAGAAGAGTTAGATTACAAAACGGTTTGTAAACGTAAATCGAGGGTGAAGGTATATCGGATAGTCAGGTCGAGAAAAGAGGGTTAGTCCGAGAATTATGGGATCTAGACCCAGCATCTCTTTTTAGCTAAAAGTTATGAGTGGTTCACCCCTCGAATATATCTAGATAATCGCCGTAACCCTCCTCTTCCATATCCTCTTTAGGTATGAAACGGAGTGCAGCGGAGTTCATACAGTACCGTTTACCCGTGGGTTCCGGTCCATCATCGAACAGATGACCGAGATGAGAACCGGCGTGTTTACTGACCACTTCAGTTCTGTTGTCGAATAGACCGCTCTCTTTCTGTGTAACTATATTACTAGGTTCCAAGGGTTTACTGAAGCTAGGCCATCCACTCCCAGATTTGAACTTGTCTGCCGAACTGAACAGTACTTCTCCCGATACAACATCCACGTAGATCCCCTCTTCCTCGTTGTCCCAGTATTCGTTCCGAAAAGCTGGTTCTGTTCCCTTCTTCTGCGTTACCTCGTATTGCTTGGGAGTTAATTTCTTTTTTAGTTCCTCATCTGATAGCCTTTTGAAATCCTTTTCCATAAATCAACCACCTCCGGCTCTTTTAAAGGTTTTACGAAGCAACTCTTTCCCATCATCATTTAAACCGAGTTCATCTATGATATCGATATCTCCTTTTCCTGATACCAAACCGTTAGCTCTAGCTACTGCGGTAGAATCCACGAAATCGTTCATGTCGGAATAGATGGATTTGAAAGCATTGTATAGTTTGCCTTTTCTACTGAGTTGATACTTTTGATGATAATCTTCAGCTAGATAGAAATTTGAAAACTTTTGGATCTCGGTTTTCACATCCCCATGGAGTCTTTCATGGATCTGCTTTTTAGTTTCGAATGCTAACTTTTTCTGTTCCTCATCGTGGTAGAAGATCATCGTCATGTACTGGATCGTTCTTCGGGTAGTGGGATCGTGATTGTTCCAAAAGATATCGAGGAGTTCGCTATAGTTTATTTTCTCTGGATCGTAATCTATCTGAACCGTTTCAGTATGGTCTCCCAAACTCCTATAGGTCGGATTTTGTTTGGTCCCACCAGCGTATCCCACACGAGTTCTAACAATACCCTCTTTAGATCCGAAAAGAGCATCTGGGCCCCAGAAGCATCCCATGGAGAACGTAGCGGTTTTCGTATCTTTAGGGATGTTTTTATCTATCACAGGAATTTCTCCTGTGATCATTTCATCACCACCTTTCTTTGAGAACCAAGCCATCATAAGGATAGGAATGAAGGTCAAGTTATTTATTGATATCCTATAACCATTTTCGCAATATTTCATATTTTTCACCTGCAGGCATTAACACTGTTATAATACTATTTATAGATAACTAAAAAATCAAAACCTTGATAATGTAGTAAGTATATGTAATGGTGTTAAGGGTGTATTTGAATAAAGGTGACCGTCCATGAGTCAACAAAGATTTCCAAAAATAGAAGTTGAAACATTATCTGGCAAAGAATTGGTTCTACCGGATGATGCTGAAGGAAAAGTGGTATTGATAGGTGTAGCTTTTGTTAGGGAAGCGCAGGGGATGTTGGATTCCTGGATGAACTACTTCGAAGAACTTTGTAGAGGAAAGGAGATCTACGAACTCCCGATCATTGAGAGTAATTTTTGGAAGATATTCTCAGGATTCATCGACGGAGGGATGAAGTCTGGAATCCCGGATAAAAAACATGATTTCGTCGGTACTCATTACGGCGATGCATCGAAATTCAAGGAAAAACTGGGGATCGTTGATACAAATTACGGTTACGTTTTTCTGATCGATGAAAATGGGCATATCAAATTCAAAGGGAAAGGTTATGCTGATGAAGAGGGTAAAAAGGAGATGTTGAAGCATGTCAAGAAAGTTTGTGAAAATGAATGATTATGAAATAAGGGAGGACGTTAGATATGAATAAATTCGTCAAACCAAAAGTCGTTGTCAGTAGATGTATAGGATTTGAAAATTGTAGGTATAATGGTCAGATCATCTCATCAGATGAAGTAAAAGAGATGAGGGACCATGTAAACTTTATAACCGTGTGTCCAGAGTCGGAGATCGGTTTAGGTGTACCAAGAGATCCGGTACGATTGATATCCAACGGCGAAGACATAAGATTAGTACAACCAAATACAGGTAAGGATTTTACCAAAGAGATGGTTGAGTATTCTGAAGATTTTTTAACACAAAATTCAGACGTGGATGGTTTCATACTCAAAAGTAAATCACCTTCCTGCGGGTTGAAAGAAACCAGGATATACACTGGTATCGACGATCATTCTACAAGGGGAAAAGGTCCGGGATTTTTTGGTAATGAAGTTTTAAAACGTCATCCGAGAAAAGCTATAGAGACCGAGGGAAGGTTAAGGAATTATCAGATCCGAGAGCACTTCC
>PULU01000110.1 GCA_003551065.1 Thermoplasmata archaeon
CCCAGTCGTTCCTGTCACTACCAGGATGAGATATTCTTCATCCGAGATGCTTGGAGATGTACCCATCTATAGATCTCCTTTGGTCTGTATGAATGGAGCACATGTTATCGGACCTGGATGGGATGATGAAATTCACAAAGAATGGTTCAAAAAGACTCACGATATTGATACAGCCAGAGCCATCAGTTCTTACACCGATGAAAAAGGTTACGAGATGACAACAATCTTTGGTGAAAAAAAGTTCTGGAAAACTAGAGATGGTCAAAGACCAGGACCGCATCCATCAGATAGCATCACTCATTTGGTCGAGAGGAATCAAGATGCTCTTGAGTTCGGAGAACCTATCAGTTTTATGATGCATGATGATCGAAACGGTAAAGAGGGTTTAAAGGATATCGAGAACTTCGCAAAGGTGAATTTCAAAAACAAGGTTACGGTCCATAGACACCATAGGATGGGAGACTGGGTAGCACTCACCATATATCCACCAAGAACGAACAAATTGAACGGCCTAAAGATTGTGTGTAAAAAAATGAATATTTCCTTGGATGATGTCCTAGCTATAGGTGATGATCTAGTTGATAAAGAGATGATCGAAGCTTCCGGTATAGGCGTGGCTATGGGAGATTCTCCAGATGAAGTTAGATCTGTTGCAGACGATTTAGCACCTTCTTGTACTGAACAGGGATTCTCCTGGGCTTTAAATAAACATGTGATATGATTATATTATAAGGGAAAGAGTTATTATAGGGTAATAGATGGAATCATGGTTCTCATGAAATTAAGAGAAATCTATGATTTAGCTGTCGAAAAAGGTATGGAAGCGGATCCACGTGGTGAAGAAGAGATAAATAAGATCTTGAAGAAAGCAAAGGATGAATACGGATCTCTAGAGGGGAGGGATAAAGAGGTCTTCGATGTGGAAAAGTTGACAAATCCTTATGGTGATTCAAGGATACTATATGGTGATGAAGATCTTGATGTCGGTTCTGTTATGATCGGAGTCAACATAGATACTGGGGAGATAGTACTTGCAGATAGGTTGAATGAAAAAGGAAGAGATATCGATCTCGTGATAGGACATCATCCAAGGGGAAAAGGTGTATCTGGTCTCCATGATGTGATGCATCTACAAAAAGATGTTCTTGTCGATTGGGGTGTTCCAACTGTTATAGCCGATTCCCTTATGGATGAGAGGATAAAAGAAGTTGAAAGAAAGGTGAAAGGTAGTAATTACAACCAGAGTTTGGACGCTGCTAAACTGCTCGATATACCCCTGATGAGTCTTCACACTCCTACTGATAACCAGGTGGCTGATTACTTGACGGATAAGATCGAAGAAGCCGATTTCGAAACGGTAGGCGATGTGATCGAACTGCTTCAAGACATCCCTGAATATCATGAGTCCAGAAAGTACGGTGACGGACCGACGATATTGGTGGGAAACAAAGATAGAAGACCTGGAAGGGTTGTCGTCGAGATGACTGGAGGGACAGAAGGATCTAAGAAATCCTATGAAAAATTGGCAAATGCAGGTGTTGGTACCATCATAGGTATGCATCTGAGTGAGAAGCATAGAAAAGAGGTTAAAGATAATCATCTCAATTACATAATCGCCGGTCATATGGCTAGCGATTCTATAGGTATTAACCTGTTCGCAGATTTGCTTGAAAAAGAAGGTATCGAGATAGTACCCTGCAGTGGGTTCGTACGTCATTCCCGTATCGATTAATTTTACGCTCAATGATAGAAGCAAGAGATCTTAGGAAATATTACGGTTCGTATGAGGCGCTGAAAAAGATCAGTTTCCGAGTTGAAAAAGGGAAAGTTTATTCTCTACTCGGTTCAAACGGTGCAGGTAAAACAACCATCATCAAAATAATCACCGGACTTTTGAAGGCTGATTCGGGTACTGTTTTCATAGATGGTAAACGATCTGATTCAGACAAAAGTATCAAAAGTAGATTCGGATATATGCCCGAGCACCCTGATCTCTATGATCGTTTGACAGGTAGAGAATTCTTGTGTATGAACGGTCGTTTACATAAGGTTAAAGAAAAGAGATTGGATAAAAAAATCAACCGATTGGCCGGAGAACTCAACATATCTGAAGCCTTAGATTCCGAGATGGGTTCATATTCTAAAGGTATGAAACAAAAGATATTGTTCATAAACTCGGTTCTACACGACCCTCCAAATCTAATTCTCGACGAGCCTACCGGTGGACTTGATCCCCGCTACACGGCATATCTTAAAAACCAAATTATAGACATGGCTGACCAAGGGAAGACCGTTCTACTGAGTACACATATAACATCCGTAGCTTCTGCGGTCTCCGATGAGGTTGCTGTAATAAACGGAGGCAGTATTATTGCAAAAGGAACTCCCCAACAGCTCATGGATGAAAAAAATGTTCATAGCCTGGAAGAAGTATTCATAGAAGTGGTGAAGGATGGATAAAACGGTTTTAGAACTATTTTCTTATGATATATTACAATCTTACAGAGCTACCAAGGAAAAGATCATAGAACATCCCATCATGACGACATGGTTCATATTACTGCTTTTCACGGGTTTTGCCCTGGTTTTATTCCTTATAGAATTCGCCTCGACACTGGATGAACTATTCATAGAACCTACTCGTGGAGATGTGCTGTTCTCAATATTCTTCTTCCTTTTCGCAAAGAGTTCAGCTGAAACAGTTGACAATACCTTCCGAAACAATAGGCTCAAATTCCTCATCTCATCACCTATCGCTTCTAGAAAGGTGGTTTTCTCTAGATTACTTAAAGAGGTCTGGTATAATCTTTTACTCGTAGCAGTATCTATGGGGATCGTAACATCAGTCGTACATGTCTTCAATATCCAGTTACCGATAGACACATATTTCCTTCCACATCTTTATATACTTTCATTATTGGCCCCGATCTCAGGCTTTTTCATGGCTATGCTTTCTCAGCAGAAGGATATCAAGCGAAAAATAATAGGGATGATATTGTATGGGCAGACCATTCCTATCGTTTATTGGATCCTAAGAACTGAGGAAGGAGGTTTATATGTAACCATATCGGTATTTTCGATCCTCCTCTTAACCTTGATTTTGTTCCTATTTACCGATGATATCTTCCATGATGCATGGATAAACGGCGTGACCGTTAAAACTGATTCTTCATTCAGATTCCATGAAGTTGGTGACTTCTTACCGAGCTTGATAAAAGAACCTATACGCAGAGTGGCGGAAAAAGAGATATTACAAAGATGGA
>PULU01000126.1 GCA_003551065.1 Thermoplasmata archaeon
AAGTCCACCCTATTGCGAAAACCGCAATACATTAATTGAGTTTAAAGTATATCAATTTGTTCTTTTTCAAATGACCGTCTTAAATGATTCAATAATCGCTTAAGACTTTCGGGATGAAGCCTAAATATTGAAAAAATTTTTATTTTAGCAAATTCTTTACCATCACAATAATATGTCTGATGGAAGATCAAATGGTGCAGTGGGTAAAAAATTCGGTATGATGAGCGGAGTTTTCATACCCACCTTGCTGACCATCCTTGGAGTCATCATGTTTCTTCGTTTGGGATGGGTGGTCGGAAGCGTCGGATTGGTCGGTTCTTGGGCGATAATCGGACTCGCTTTTATTATAACCGCCACCACTGCTCTTTCGATGTCATCGATAATCACCAATATGAAGATAGGTCCTGGAGGGGTTTATTCTATCATTTCACGATCCCTTGGACTTGAAGCCGGAGGGAGTATAGGGGTCCCCCTTTACATGTCATTAGCACTCTCCATGGTGATGTACATATTCGGTTTTAGAGAAGGAATTCGCTTGGTATTTCCTCAATTTTCCCCTCTACTGATCGACCTGGTTATTTTTGGCATACTTTTCATCATAGTTTTACTCAGCACCAATGTAGCTTTCAAGATACAGTACGTGATCTTTGCCGTACTCGTAGTTTCTATAATCTCTGTGCTTTTAGGAGGAAGAACTCAAGAGGTGTCCTACGAATTTACTACAGCAGGACGTAATGGCTCATTTTGGATAGTCTTCGCCGTTTTCTTTCCTGCGGCCACCGGGATCATAGCAGGCGCGAACATGTCTGGAGAATTAAAAGAGCCGAAAAAGGCTATCCCCTTCGGTACTTTAGCTGCCATCGGAGTCAGTTTTGTCATCTATATGGTCCTCGCCTACTGGCTCGCTAGGTCTGCATCTCCAGATGAATTGGTAACCAATTTCATGGTGATGATCGAAAGGTCTTATTACGGACCTTTCGTACTAGCCGGTCTTCTGGCCGCCACCTTCTCTTCAGCTCTAAACTCAATCGTCGGAGCCTCTAGGATACTTCAGGCCATGGGCGAACACAACATTTTACCGAAAGGAAATTGGTTCTCGAAGAAGGCAGCAACGGGAGAACCCAGGAACGCGATACTGATAACAGGGGTGGATCGTAGTTCTAGGTCTATTCCTTAGAGACCTGAACACCGTCGCTCCTTTGATTACCATGTTTTTCCTTCTAACTTACGCTATCATCAATGTTATCATCCTCATCGAGCATCAGCTTGAGTTGGTTAGTTTTAGACCACTTTTGAAGATCCCTCTAGCAGTACCACTTGTGGGTACCTTCGGCTGTTTCCTCGCGATGTTCATTATCAACCCAACTTTCAGTTTTTTAGCGGTGGTAGTAGTTGGTCTCTTCTACTATGCTCTTATACACAAACATTTAGAGTCTAAGTCGCCCTATGGCGATGTAAGAAGCAGTCTTTTCGTTGCTTTAGCTGAATGGGCTGCAAAAAAATCTAATAGCCTGCCGAGAGCCCAGCAGAGAGCATGGGTGCCGAATATACTAGTACCCACAACTAACCCGACCGAGATAAGAGGTATCTCAAGTTTTTTGAGAGATATTGCATATCCAAGGGGGTCTGTGAGCATGGTCGGACTGGGCATGGAGAAAAGAAACATACGGATAGAAAATCAATTCAAAGATATCTCTAAGACCTTCAAAGAGAATGGGATATATTCCGATTGGACCATAATCGAAGGAAAAGACTTCGAAACAGGCGCAAAGAGCAGTATGCAGACTTTAAAGAGATCTCTTTTCAGCCCAAATATAGCATTTCTTAGGATGCCTGATATAGTCAACAGAGAAAAAAATATAGAAGAAGTGATGAAAAGTGCTACTGAAAACAGATTAGGGATAATGCTTTTCGCTGATCATCCCACAGCTGGACTTGGTCAAGAGAAGAGGATAAATCTATGGCTGCCAAAAAGATGCCAGGGCTGGGAACCTCCTGAAAAACCCCCTAATTGCAACCTAGCATTGCTCATAGCCTACAAATTAAAGGTGAACTGGCATGCTGAATTGAATATCCTGGTACCTACCGAGGATGAAGATATCGTTGAAAGCGAAAAGAAGAACATCGGTAGATTGCTAGAAGCCGCGAGGATACCTGTTGAAAATTTAGAAGTAAAACCTCTTTCAGAGGAAGAATGGATCGACCAGGCTCCACAGGCGGATCTAAATATCTTCAGTCTTCACTCCAGACCAGATTTTGATCTGATAAGGGAGAAGATAAAAAAATCTGAATCTACCTGTATATACTGCAGAGACTCGATAGTAGAAAGTGTGTTAGCCTAACTTGCATCTCTAATCAAAACCAAATGAACAATAACCTATTACTAGGAACTAGACAGTAGTATAAGAGGCACAAGTTATATATATGCCAATAGACCCTTGATTCCATGAAAACAGTTAGTATTAGCAAATCATAGATTAGAATCATTCAATTCATAGATCATAATCATATTAAAATCCTCTTAAAGATCGAGCATAATACGCCAAAATTTAGCATATATCTAATAGTTGATTCACTTGTACCACACTCAAGAGGTTTACTAACTGTTTTCTGAACATCATAGAAAAGATTAGGTGATCAATATGGATATTGACCCAAGTACAACAAAATACGTGATCAGAACTAAATTAAAAGCTAATGGAGTCGTTGAGAAACCTGATGTGGTAGGTGCCATCTTCGGTCAAACTGAAGGCTTACTCGGTGATGAACTAGATCTCAGAGATCTGCAGAAAAGTGGACGGATGGGTCGCATAGAAGTACAGGTTGGTTCTTCCAAAGGAAAATCATCCGGTACGGTGTTGATACCTTCCAGTTTAGATTTAGTTGAAACATCCATCATGGCAGCAGCACTTGAAACCATAGATAGGGTAGGTCCGTGTAAAGCGGAGATAAAAGTCGAAGAGATCGAGGATGTCAGAGAAGCAAAAAGAACGAAGATAGTCGATAGGGCAAAAGAACTCCTCTCAGAAGTCATGGAATCTGGAAAGATGACCTCGGGGAATCTTACAGAATCTGTTAGACAGGAAGTCCAGATGGAGGAAATCAGTGGATACGGTGACTCGAAATCTCCAGCCGGACCCAACGTTAAAGAATCCGATGCCATTATCGTAGTGGAAGGTCGATCAGATGTGTTAAATCTTCTCAAATATGGGATAAAGAATGCAGTAGCAGTAGAAGGAACGAACATCCCAGATTCTATCA
>PULU01000053.1 GCA_003551065.1 Thermoplasmata archaeon
GAAGATTACGAGATGCTTAAGAAATACGGAGATCCTGAAGAGATCGAGAAACTCTATGAAAACATCCAAACTGGAGTGTTGCATAAAGAGAAGAAGGAATGTCTCAGTGATCGATTGAAACGCCTGATCGAGGAGGTGCAGGTATGAGAAGAGATATCCGCATCTGTGGAAAAGGTGGTCAAGGGATAATGTTGGCTGGTTACATCTTAGGTAAAGCAGCCAGTGTATTCCACGAGTACAATTCTGTTCAGATGCAGAGTTACGGACCTGAAGCGAGAGGCGGTGCTGCTAGGTCGGAAGTTGTGATATCTGATGAAGAGATAGGGTACTGTGGATTGTATTCAGCAGAGTACATGATGGTCATGTCCCAGGAGGCCTTCAATAAATATACCGACGATCTTGCAGATGATGCAGTGGTCGTTCTAGATCCAGATCTTGTCCCACATGCTGATATGGAAGACGCTTACGAGATACCGGTGACTAGACTGGCAGAAGAACTAGGTAACAAGATCGTTGCTAATATCATCATGTTAGGTGCATTCAATGAAGTCGCTGAACTGGTGCCTGAAAAAGCTTTGAGGGATTCGGTAAAAGACAGCGTACCTGGTAGGTTCATAGAACTGAACATGAAGGCAGTGGATACTGGAATAGAGTATTTCAGATAGATAAAAAAGTGAAAAATCAAAAAATACACGAATCACTGATCCAACTCACTGGAAATCGCTATATCTAAAGCTTCTTTAGCTGCCTTTTTAACATCGGTAGATGAGTCCTCTAAAGCTAGCTTTTTTAACTTTCCAATAATGTCATCGTCCTCTATTCCTATCTCACCAAGGACTCTAATAACGGCTATTCTAACTCTACTGTCTTGGTCTTCTATCCGTTCTATTAGATCAGGTATGATCTTTTGTTCACTAAATTTTGCAATGGACCTTACAGCTCCTTTTCTAACATAAGGACTAGTATCAGTCAATGCTTTCTTCAAACTTGATAAACCTCTAGGGTCCCCTAACTCACCTAATGCTTCGACAGCATGTGTTCTATGCCATGGATATTCATCATATAAAGCGATGCTTTTTATCTTTTCAATAGTTTCTCTATCCCCGATCACACTTAGAGTCTGTGCCGCTGTTCGTCTAACCCAAAAATGTCCATCTTTTATAGCTACATCGATAAGATGAGGTATAACCGACATACCCCCTATCTGCTGTAAAGCGTTCACCGCTTCGGTCCTTACATAACTATCTTCATCATTTAATGCCTCTAGAAGCTTTTCCATTATCCTAGGGTCATCCACCTCTATAAGTGCCTCAACGACTCTTCTTTTAATAGAAGTTTTATTTTTTGTGAGAAGAACTTCTATAAGTTTATCTAATACCTCAGTATCACCTGATTTCGACAAAAATTTAGCGGCTAGTTTCCTGTTTTGAGGCTGTTCATCATTTAATATTATATCGATCATGGCTTCGACAGCCTCTGGATCTTCAAAGGTGCTGAGTGCTTTAATCGCATTACCTCTTACTTTTGGATCCTCATTCTCAAGTTCGTGTATGAATTCAAATAGAGTGGACCTGTCACCAAGATATTTAACAGCCCAAACGGAACTCTTTAGCAATTCACTCTCATCCTCGTATAATACCCTTTGTATGAATTCTTCCATTCCGATCTCACGATCCAATTCTTTGATAGCTTGAACCGCCCGTTTTTTCACGGAATTGACGTTATCGTTTAACACGGTATCTATAAGAACATTTATTGCACTTTTGTCATGGATCCTTCCTAATGACAGAGCTGCAACACCCCTAACGCTGGGATCCTCATCATTCTTTAAAATATCTATCAGATAAGGTACCGTTTTTTTACCCCCTATCTTACCTAGTGCCCAGGTAGCACTCCATCTTAATTCAGTATCATCATTAGATAGATAAATAAATAGTTCGTCCCATAATTCTTTGTTACCTATGATGCCTAGTACCTGGATCGCTCTAGCTTTGATACGATCATCTGCAGAATCATGTAAGATATCTATAAATCTCTTAACAGTTCTCTCGTCTTTTATGATATCGATGACTGCGGCTGCCCTTCTCCTTTTCTTTATTTTATCTGCGTTAAGTGATATATCCGATAATAACTGAAGTGTATTTTCTTTATCCATCTTAGCAAGGTCGAAGGCGATAGACCTCTTTACATCGGGATCCGTGCTTTCAAGAGTTTTTTGTATAAGTGATTTCAAAGCATCTTGCGCATCGATCTTTGCCAAGCTCCAAGATGCCGCTTTTACCACTTCTTTATCTTCATGATCGATGAATTCTTGGATCCGATCCGATAGCTTTTGTTCACCTATTATACCTATCGATTCGATCAGATTGATCAGAGTTTCTCCGTCGACCTCTTTCAAAGTTGTAAGGATCTCCTGTATAGTCCTATCTTTGCTGATTTTTAAAAGTGTATTGATAGCCTCTTTCCGGACTTGGAAACTTTCATCATAAAACACCCTCTCTTTTAAATCAGACCAGTATGTGATAGTTTTCGTATCTATGACCCCTAATGCCCAAACGGAATTTCCTCTAACATCCGCCTCCTCGTCTTTTAGAGATTTTACAAGAGCGTCTATTGCTTTCTTAGACCCGATAAATCCAAGTGCCCTAGCTGCCCTCGCTCGGACCTCGTGATATTCATCCTGGCAAGCTAGTATCAAAGGTTCTACAGCGGTTTCGTCTCCGATCAATCCTAAAGCTTCAACCGCCTTAATTCTGATTTTATAATTATCTTCGTACCTGACGACTTTCTTCAATTCGCTCTGGGAGCGGTAATCACCGATGAAACCAAGTGCCCACGCTGCTGTCCCTCTTACATCATGGTTTTCTTCATCTCTGAGTATATCCAATAAGGCGTGGACCGCCTGATCCTTTCCCAAATAACCAAGTGCCCAAATTGCAGTACTTCTGACTGCAATATTTTCATCCGTTTTTGCCAAGTCTATCAATGGTTCAATGGCTTTATCATCACAAAAGGTAACAAGCGATTCAATAGATCGTAATCTAACTCGAAAATCTTCATCGTAAATAGAATGAAGTAGATGTTCCACAGCTCTCTTATCCGCTAACTTCCCTAATACAGTGGCAGCCTGTCTTCTAGATCTTTCATCACCCTCATATAAATTCGATATATGTTTAGAGATACGGTCATCTTCTATTTGCTCTTCAATCTCTATCATCTATATTCACCGGCTGATCAAACCCTCGACCTGCCTA
>PULU01000103.1 GCA_003551065.1 Thermoplasmata archaeon
GTGGAAAAGGTCAGACTGCTACGGTTTCAGATGGAGCAGGTCATGTTCTTATCTCCGAAGTGATGGTTGGTGGTAGAGAATGAAAGAAAGATTAGTAGAGGGCGTTAAAGAGATCATAGAGGCCATGGAAAAAAGAGGTTTAAAAGGTGATGTGTACGGTGTTAATTGCCGCAACATCGAATATGGGATAAAGAAGGGTGAACTGGCAGATAGTTCAGAATACGACGATGTTGGATTGGGTATCCGTGTGATAAAAAACGGAAGATTAGGTTTCGGATTCTGTTCACCAGGTCATGAAAAAAAAGGTTTGGATCAGGCTATAGTATTCTCAAAAGTTTCACAGAAGATAGGTTTAGAGTTCCCTGAGGAAAATAAAGTCCCCGATGTAAAAACCTTCGACAAAAAGGTCGAGAAGGCTATATCCCAAGGCAAAGGAGCTGATTTTACACAGGAGTTGATAGATGGCTGTAGTTCGTACGCCGACGATATCTTACCCACTCTTGGAGGAGTAGAGTTATTCATCGGTGATGAAGTCGTAGCCAACACCAACGGTCTTTTCTTAGAAAAGACCAGGACTGCTATGCTTGGATCCGTGATGGCCACTATACCCGGTGAAAAAACATCTATCACCGCTAGTGAAAAAGAAGTATCGAAGAAGTGCGATATCGATTTCGAAAAGGTAGGTATAAAGAGCGCAGAGAAGGTAGATTCAATGAGAGAGGAGATCGATCTTCCTCCTGGCGATATACCGGTGATGCTCGGATCCCGATCGTTGAATCAACTCTTTGGATTCGGTTTGATACCGTCTTTTAACGGTGAAAACGTTCGTAAAGGAAAATCTGTATTTTCGGACAGATTGAATGAACGAGTTGCTCATGATCGACTGATCTTGAAAGATGATCCAACACAGGATTGGGGTATCGGATCTTCACCCTTCGATGACGAGGGGGTTGTAAGCCGCCCGTCAGAGTTGATTTCCGAAGGTGTCCTTAAAGGATTCATATATGACCTTAAGGAAGCTCAAAAGAGCGAGACGACCAGTACAGGAAACGGCTTGAGAGCTAATTTCAAATCACCTCCGGATATCACTGAAAGGAATCTTGTGTTGAGGGGGAAAGACATCACATATGAAGAACTTTTACCGGATGGCGGCATCCTAGTGGACGACGTGATGGGTGCTCACACTGCGAATCCGGTGAGTGGAGATTTCAGCGTAGTTGCTAATCCTGTTTGGCTGATCGAAGACGGTGAGAAAAAAGGTCGTATCCAGGGTGTGATGCTTTCAGGGAACCTCCCAGAACTGCTAGATACTATACATTTTGCAGATGACCATAAGAAGACTTATATGAGCATAGGGAGCACAAGTCTCCGACTAGACACACCCTCGGCAAGATTAGACGAAGTCACGGTATCAGGAAAATGATCATCCCCTAAATATTCCGATAGCGACACTTTCAACACCCGAGTATTTCCCTTTCCTGTTGACGTCCGCTACGAAACTTCTGTGCCATCTATCATAGTAGAGGTAGGACGTGATAGTTATCGTGGGGTATGTAAATGAGAAATAAACCAGCAGATTGATAAGGGCTTCGTTTAAATTCTCCGTTAGAGTATAAAGGGTTATCAAGAAAAGACCCAGTGCTAGAATACCGCCTACCGATTTTAGTCTAACATATATCTCTCGACCTAAAGAGGTGATTTCTTTATTGGCAGAGTCGATATAGTACAATCTACTTTCCATCATTATCCGGATCGGTATCAAGAAAGATACAATTATAGGACAGAATATCAGCACCAGAAATACGTAGGGGTCATTGACCGACCCTACATCCCTAAGTATATATCCCACGACAGTGAAAGCTATCACTGTTGGAAAAAAAGATTCCGATAGTGATCTGTAAAAAACATCCCAAAAATTTCGATGATAGTATTTTTTGTTCCGGACCAAAGTGATCTCTTTAGAACTTTTAGAAAGATTATTAAACCGGCCATAGAGCTTGATATAAAGACCTGTGAAAAACGGAGTCAATATCCCTATGAATAACCAAGTACCGCTTCCTAGGAGGATACTGAATAAGATGATGACATACAATTCTGGGATCTGTGTCATTATCAACAGTGGTATCGCGAACAACCCGACTAGAAGAACGAAAGCGATACGTTTTTTGAGATCCCATCCTTTTTCATGCATCCCTATGTCACTCCTGTCAGACATTTACCGTATATTATTAAGCGTAGGGATGATATAAAAAGTTAGCAGGTTCGAGTAGTAGTTTCGTTAACGACCTCTCTCCCCGCTGAACTGCAGGTCGTAAAAGTGCCTGAATTTTTCATCTTTCTCCATGAGCTCATCGAAGGTCCCTCTTTCTTCAATATGGCCTTTCTCTATGAAAAGGATCTCGTCGGAATCCACTATAGTTGAAAGTCTATGTGCGATGGTGAAAGTCGTCCTTCCTTCCGATACTTCATCGATAGCCTCCTGGATCAGCTTCTCGGTGTGAGAATCTACCGAAGAAGTCGCTTCGTCGAGGATCAGTATTTCAGGATCTTTAAGTAGAGCTCTAGCTATAGATATCCTTTGTCTCTGACCTCCAGATAGTTTAATCCCTCTCTGTCCCACCTTGGTTTCGTAACCATCTGGCATATCTTTTACGAACTCATGTACATTAGCTTTTTCAGCCATCTCCAGGACCTCTTCTTCCGATGCGTCTGGCCTACCATAACTGATGTTCTCTTTTATCGTCCCTGAGAATAGATAATCGTCCTGCAGTACCATGGCGATGGAATTACGCAGTTCTTTTAGATCCCAATCTCTAACATCTACCCCGTCTATTTTGACGGAACCTAGGTCAACATCGTATAATCTCGGTATCAAACGAACTATGGTAGTTTTACCGGATCCGCTAGGTCCCACCAGGGCAACGGATCTTTTCGGCGGTACTTCAAAATCTATATCTTTTAGTACAGTTTCAGAGTCATCATAGGAGAAGTATACGTTTTCGAAGGTCACTCTGCCCGGTATGGTGGCTTTATCGATACCTTTTTCCTTATTGATCCGCTCTTTATTGACATCCCTCAGGGCATGTATCAATTCGAGTCTTTCCTCTCCTCTAAGTATAGAACCTTTTTTTCCGGTTCTCTTAGTTTTCTTTTTCTTATCATCCGTGCCCTTTGGAGCGATATCTTTAGAAGTCAACGACCCTGCACTTGTTCCTATCTCTGGTTTTATATCCATATGGTCGAAGAAC
>PULU01000012.1 GCA_003551065.1 Thermoplasmata archaeon
AAATAGAACTACAGGAAGGTGAAAACTGGGTATCATATCCTGGAAGTGAGAAAAAAACCGTAGGAACAGTTTTCTACGATATAATGGATTATGTCGAGTCCGTTTCCACAAGGATAGCCGATCTAATTATCGATGAAACATTGAACGCATCTATTGACGAGGGAAAATCTTTGAAATACGATATATACGGATATCTACCCCCATCGGCAGAAATCACGGGTGTATATCGAAACGATCCAATAGAGGTAGATATCAGACATGACTCTGTATATCTCTTCCCTGAAGATTATTACTGGGGAACTGTCAACATGACCTTGATTGTGACAATCTCTGAAGAATTTGAAACCGAGGTTCCATTTACTTTAGAAATGGAGCCCGTCAACAATCCTCCCTTATTGCGCAACAAAACGGTGAGCGCCTCCTATGAACCTACAATGGTAAGATGGGAAGTCATATACGAAGATAAAGATGGATCCCCCCCCACAAGTATCGAACTGGTGGTTGATGGTGATCACTATCAGATGAGGGAATACAATGAATCTCACCAGGATGCCTTCGACGGTAAGAGATATTATTATGAGATGTATCTTGAACCAGGTGAATACAGATACCATATCCAAGCCACTGAAAACAATCCTCACGGTGCAAACCATACAATCAATACGCAGTATTATGAACTTGAAATATCACCACCTAAACCTGGGTGGTTCGGCCTATCCAATCGGGAGATGGCAAGCATCGGAACCATATTCATGTTCATAGTATTGGTAATATTGTTGTTAAAAAATCGAAAAGATTCCAGTGATGATGAAAACGAGAGTTTCCGAGATGAAGAGGTCGACCGAGAAGGGATGTTCAGGGAGTTACCTATTTTAACAAAGAAGGAAGATACAGACAAGAAAACATCAAAAGGTTCTACGAAGAAATTACCTGTTCTGAAAAAAAAGGAAGAAACTAAAGAAAAGGGTGCCGTTAAAGAAAGTAGAAAGAATAGGTTAGTGAAGGAGATCGAGGAAGAAGAACCTGAAGATGCCGAGCAGGATGTCGAAGAGGAGACAGAGATAGAGGATAAAGAAGAAGAGCAGAGTAAAAAACAAAGTATTGTAAAAACCAAAAGAACAGATCCGCCCTAAATCACGGGTTATAAAAGAAAGTGATCAAAAAAAAATAATAGTAAATTAAATAGGGTGATCAAAGAAAACTAGATACCGTCACCCAGCACCTTGACTTTATCCCCCTCCATATCCACTCTTAGTAAAGTTTTGATATCGATACTGAGCTCATTTTCCAACTGCTCTTTTACTCCTACTTTTTCGAAGATCAGCATAACATCTACAATCTCAACACCAATCTTGTCCAGCGCTTTTATGATGGCTCTGAGAGTGCCGCCGGTACTCAAAACATCGTCTATAAAGAATACCCTATCTCCGGGTTCTACAAAATTGATATACATGTCACTCTCTGAATAACCTGTGATCTGACTTATCGAGACCTCTCCTTCCAACCCGTACTTTCTTTTCCTGATAAACTTGTATGGGATACCGGTTTTCAAAGAAAGGGCTGAAGCCAGTGGAAAACCCATTGACTGTGCTGTCAGTATATAATCGCAATCGAGGTCAGCGTGTTCGATAACGGCATCTACTACTTCGTTTATCAGTTCCGGTTCAACTTGTGGAAGGCCGTCTGTAAGAGGATGTATGAAATAATGATAATCTCCCATGTCAACTACAGGACAATTTTCTAGTGATTCTTTCAATCTTTCGAGCATGAATATCAATTCTCCGAAACCAGTTCCATCGCTTTACTTTTTGCGGTTTTCATTATCTCTTCTTCCCCATCTACGTATCGGTTGTGCATCACGATCTTACCATCGATTATCACGTCAGTTACATCGGAACCGCTCATGGAATAGATCATATCTGAGATCGGATTGTGTCCAGGTACCGATGACACATTTTTTTCTATAAGAATTAGGTCCGCTGCTTTTCCCTCTTTTACAACTCCTCCACCGGTCTTCAATGCTTCTGCTCCGTTCTTTGTTATCATCTCGTAGGCCTCCCTAGCCGGTAATCTCGTCGGATATCCAGGCATCTTTTGTTGTATAGCTGCTATCTTTGCCTCTTCTAACATATCTAGATTATTGTTAGATGCACAGCCGTCGGTGCCAAGAGTTATCTTAACATCATTTTCCTTTAATTTAGAATGATCCATCGGTTTGCCCACCCCCAACTTCATGTTCGATGTGGGATTATGACTGACGATGACTTTATTTTGACCTATATTAACGAAATCCTCATCTTCCAACCAAACGGAGTGTGCGGCTATCAACCTCTCGTTCAACAGACCTATCTCTTTCAGATATTCTGAGATAGAAACATCATGATCCTGTTTAAAATCATTCAACTCTTTTTCTGTTTCAGCTACATGAAGGTTCACTAGAAGGTCATCATCTGCAGATATTTTTGCACACCATCCTAACATTTCTTTGGAAGCGGTGTAGATGGCATGAGGGCCCAAGGCTGGCTGGATGCTGCTGTATTGTTCCATATCCTCTAAAAATTCTTCCGTCTTTTCTATTTCAGATATTCTTTTTTCCTCGTCACCGAGATCTATCATACCGTAACTCAATACTGCTTTCATATCCATCTCGTTAACAGCTTTCGCCGTGGATTCCATGAAAAAATACATGTCGCTGAAAGCCACCGTCCCTGTTTTGATCATCTCTAAACAGGCAAGTTTAGTTCCCCAGTAAACGTAATCTTCGTTCAGTCGTCCTTCAACCGGCCAGATCTTTTCCTGCAGCCATCTTTGTAAAGGCATGTCATCGGCGTAACCTCTGAGTAAACTCATAGCAGCATGGGTATGGGTATTAACGAATCCAGGGGATAGGTATTTGCCTTCTGCATCCAGGACTTCGTCACCATCTTCATCTTCACTTATGCTGCTTATTTTTCCACCTTCGATCAGAACGTCCCAGATACCGTCCTTACCGATGATATCTGCATTCTTGATTACTAAACTCATGGGTATCACAATCCTTGTAGATATTCTTCTAAGATCCTGGTAACGTTCTCCCAATTATCCCTAGCTGTTTCCACGATCTTTTCATACTTCACCTTATCTGGTCCTATCCCATTGGCGTAATTGTCAACTGTAGTTATCGATGCGTATTCGATACTGTTCTCCTGACACAACGTGGCTTCTGGGCACATGGTCATACCTACGATATCTCCGAATCCTTTCA
>PULU01000141.1 GCA_003551065.1 Thermoplasmata archaeon
ATCTTCAGAAATTTGATAGCCCTTTTTGATTCTTTGCCTTTTTCTCTTCAATTCCTTAGATATAGTTTTTTTAGGAACAGAGTGCTCTTCTACGATCTCCGATATAGTCCAACCTTTCTCACATACTCTTTTTACAAAATTATTCGGTAAATGAATACAATGCATCTGATTTGAATATATATTTCTCCTTTTCAGCTTCAATCTTCCGAAGTAACAGAATTATTATCCCAACGAGTATAACTATCAATACCAAAAGTGCCATAGAAAAAGCATTTGTGGTGGGTCCGACGGGGCATGTCTGAAGTGGGATGTTTTCTAACATAGTTACACCATGCAATATATAACGCAGTTATACAAATACTTTTGGAATTAAATAATCTCGCATTTGGGTAAAGAGTTAAACTTATTATATCTTAATCTCATGCCATTTACCATGTCAAAAATAAAATTCGGTATCTGCGGAGATATAGATCATCACAACACCCCAGAAGAGCTTAATCCTTTACCGACTCTTAAAAAAGATGAAGTCAGTGAAATGATCCTTAAGTTGAACAGAAACCCAATGGATAAAGATAAGCTGCTATCCGAATGGAGTCAGATCGAAGACGACATAGAAAAACTACTGAAATTAAATGTTTTAAAAGAAGATGGCAAAGTGTACGTAAACTTCACTTTTTTAGATGAAAAGGATACAAGACTGATCTTCAAAGAGTGTGAACCCTTGGCAGAAGAACTGTGTAAATTATTCTTAGAGAAGAAGGAAGATCTGTTTGAAATCCTTGATTATTACAGAAATTCAAGATTATCTAGGAAAAAACTTGCTTTCCTAATAATTGGTTGTTATCTACTCGACTGGGGAGCCCTAGAATTATTTCGGCATTGGGAAGTTGCTAACAATAAAAAACCACAGCCAGGCGGTAACGAATACACACTATGGGGTGAAGAAGAGGTGGACCAGATGTTGAAGCGGATATACTGGGGTGGACACGCAGAAAAGACAGGAGATTATGTATTCCATACCTTCGGGGATCACCACGGTTACAAACGTAGGGATGCTCTACCGGACATATTACATATCTTCCCCGATTTTGATTTCCGCGGAGGATTAGAATATCGATCGCTGCTTTTCGATAAAAGAAAACAGCTGGGTATCGAATTGGGTGATGTGATAGACGATATCGACCGGCAGAAAACACCAGATGACGACAAAAAGAAACACACAAGATTCCTTAAAGATATAGGATATCTCCAGGAACGAGAAGATCTCATTTTAACGATCCCTTACTTCACTGATAAGGATGTAAAACACATAAAAAAAGCCATAGAACCATTCATCCCCAAACTAAAAACATGGACAGAAGAAGACCTCCCGATCTTGGAAAAGAAAATACAACATATTAGACCTATCCAAAATGGCGTTCCTTTTAGTGAAGTCTTCATCCAGGTATGGCATGTGGTGTTTGGGCTTACGAATAAATATCTCACAGAAGCGGGGATGCTTTACGATACCTATGAAGATGGAAAGGGTTATCTACCCGGTCTTTTCAAATACGATGTTTCGAGAAGGATACTAGAGGAATTAACAAGTTCATAAAACAATATATAAAAACTAAACCTACATTATTGATTGAGGTACTGAAAGTGGATAATGCCGGACTCCTTTACAATAAATATCTATAATTGGCCAAGATGGCTGAAAAATACGATAGAAACAAAAAGATCATCGAGAAATTATCCACTCAACTCGGTTTACTGGGCAGCCGATTATCGAGGATAGAACTAAAAGTGATGAATTCTCGACTTTTACCGGAGACCCATATGTGCAACAAATGCGACACCGATTCTGTATATGGAGTCGGTGTTCTTTGTTCAAATTGTGGTAAATTTGATATCATACAGGAAGGAAAAAAAAACAGTTGATATCGTTAAAGGTATACATGATTTGATCAAAAAAAGCGATTGAACTCTCATTCCTCTTGATTTTCTAAGATCGTTTTAACCATCCGTTTCCCCTGATTTAAACGGTCTATCCACATGTTCTCACGCCTTGGTTTCCATCGGTTTCCATCGAAGACGGATTTTAAACCAGCTTTCATGTCATCGGTTCCATGTTCTCTTATAAACTTTATGCGTTCTTTCTCGGACATGCTTTCTACTATCTCCATCTTCTCATCACGATCGAAATCCTTGAATGTCAACTGCTGTGGTGTCTCCGCCATAAATATCACTGATTTCTCATGAAACGCTATAGAAAAGACAGATATTTATTTTACGGCTGTAGCCTTATTCTTGTATCTCCAATACTTCCATCTCTCTTTCGAGTATGCTAATCTCCCTATCTTTCAAGGCTGATGGACTGATGGTGATCAAAAATATCGTGTCAGTCTCAGATACCATATCGATCATGTGTCTAAGGAACTGTACGGTAGCATCGAACCCAGTATGGCTGATAAGATATTCAACTCCATCTAACATTATCACCTTCCCCTCTTCGATTATCTC
The DNA here is from genome assembly GCA_003551065.1 of Thermoplasmata archaeon. GTDB lineage: Archaea > Thermoplasmatota > Thermoplasmata > Halarchaeoplasmatales > Halarchaeoplasmataceae > Saliniplasma. The sequence continues at coordinate 2,503 of PULU01000141.1, forward strand.
CTCCAACCTAAATGTGATACTTTCTAGATTTGGACGAACCGTATTTAGATCCTGACTCTCTCTGTCTGTTAGCCAATAAAGTTCGGCCATGTTTAAAGAATACTCACTAGTTATCCTCTTTGGATTCATCCGCGAGATGATGTAAACACCACCATCTTTTTGAGATATATCTTCTAGGATCTGGAAACCCATATCAGGCCTCTCTTCTTCGATCACATAACTAGCACCTCCTATCAACCTTTTATTTAGCTCGATTTCAGAGGTCCCATGCTCCTGATGCTGGTGCTTTCTAAAACTAGATCTTACTGAATCTAAGGTGATCTCCTGGTCCAATAATGAAGAAAAAGCCAGTAGACGATTTATAGCTCCCTCTATCTCCCTAACATTTTTAGTTATGTGTTTTGCCAAATACTCTTTGACTTCGTCGGGAACATCCATTTCATGCTGCTCAAGCTTATTTTGTACGATCTTTAGTCTAGTTGTATATGATGGTGGCTCTATTCTGACCACAAGACCTGATTTAAAGCGTGATACTAATCTCTCCCTTAAATCCGGGATCTCTTCTGGTGATCTATCGCTACTGAGCACGACCTGACTACCGTCGGTGACCAGGTGGTTCAATAGATAAAATATTATTTCCTGGTGCTTACCCCTGCCAGCTAAGAACTGTATATCATCTAAAAGAAGCACATCTGCACCATAATATTTGTCTCTCGTATCTTCAGATAGCTCTCCTTTTAAACTACGAATTATATCTGTAGTACAGTTTTCAGTAGTTGAATAGACCACATTTATGTCCTGGGGATCACTTTCGATATTGTGTCCGATTGCCTTTAGAAGATGGGTTTTACCAAGGCCCGCTTTGCTAGTTAGAACAAGAGGATTGAACCTACCATCCTCCCTACGAGATACTTCCTTACATGCCACAAAGGCTAACTTGTTATTTTCACCTACCACAAAATTATCAAAGGAATATTTTTCAGGGAACTTGCCTCCTTCTATCTTCTTTCCGTTCCTCTCTTTGATGATCATGTCATAGACTTCTACTTCCTTTTCTTCCCTGCCTTCCCTTTCGATCTTTTTGTCTATCTTTTTAGAAACCGGAGATATCTTTTCATCCTCTTCAGATACTTCTTCTTGAAGACTCTTTGTTTCTTCATATACTCTATCTTGCAACTCATCTTCACTTGTTTTAGATATCATTGTTGTTTCCCCTAATCTTCCTCCAACTTCCTCAACTAACTCATCTATGTCCACTTTAGTATGAACTTCCAGGTACAGATTCTCCATGTCATCCATATCTTTCATCTTAGATAATGCATCCTCGCCGGAAAGTTCCATATCAGAAGGGGTGTAGAGAAGAGCATTCTTGGGGGAGCCATCCTTCAAAGTGATGTAACCCTCCAACTCCTCATCGACTGTGATACGGATATACCCTCGGAAAGAGTACTTTTGTAGTTTTTCAAGGGTTTTCAAGAGTTTACCTGGTCCTTTTTTATCCTGTATTTTTAAACCTACAGGGAATTTTCTTCGTGGCAATGTAAGGGGTTAATCGGGACCGGATAAATAAATATGTTTCTTGTTTTCCAAAACTTTCTGTCAAGAATTAGATCATATTATGGTCCTAAAAAGTATTTTATCCGCTTATCGTCCCAGATAGAGGTAAATAAGGTAAAGTATGTATGCAGAGGTCATTATAGCCCCCTCTATTCTCCCCAGCCTCCTACCGGTGTAGACGAATATCGTGAAAAGAACACTCACTGATATCATGATTATCATGTTAGGAATTATCTCGATTGTGAAAGTTATCGGAACAAACAAGGCACTTACCCCTAGAACCATTAGTATGTTGAATGTATTTGACCCTATAACATTACCTATGGATATATCTGATTCTCCTTTATAAGCTGCAACAGAAGAGGTTGCGAGCTCTGGTAGTGAGGTTGCTAGTGCTATTATCGTCAGACCGACCAAGCCTTCTGATAGCTGGAATTCTTCGATGTAAAATATCGACGAGCGGATCATCATCTCCGCACCTACAGCTATTCCTGCAAGTCCTAGACATAATTTTATCAGGTTGATATTTAGACCCCGTTTTTGTAACTTCTTGTCGGGTAGAGATTCAAATTTATCTTCGACTACTTCCTCTTCGCCCTCTATGAATGCCACCCAAATGAAGAATGCAATATAGCTTATAAGTCCTAAAAGAAGTATCACACCCTCTAGTCTCCCAATAGATAAACTTACAGAAAATATCATGAGCAATGCCATGGCACCGAACATGATAGGAATCTCTCTTTTAACTACTCCGATATCAACACTGATAGGTTTAACCATGGAACTCACACCGAGGACCAGTAAAATATTGGCAACATTAGAGCCGATCACATTACCGATAGATATACCTGTTCTACCCTTCAATACAGCGTTAAGACTAGATGCCAATTCGGGAACGGAGGTACCGAATGATACCAGCGTCAGACCTATGATTATCACAGGTACACCAAAATAGGCGGCAGTTTTGCTACCCCCCTCTACTAAAAGATCTGCTCCTTTTATCAGAACGACGACACCAGATACCAGTAATATGGTCCACCCGACGAATCCTATAGTCATCATAAGGAGATATATATACCTTTATTAATAATTGACCTTCGAGACATTAAAAAATTATTAGTAATGGAATAGTTTATTTGGTGAAAGGATATCTAATGGAAATAAAAAAAGTCGATGGAAATCTAACTCTCCTAGGTGTAGATTACATAGGAGATAAATCTATAGAGGACGGGGTATTAGATTATATCCAGGACAAAGATCCCTACAAGATCGGGATCGCCATATGTGAAACAAGATTTGAAACCCTGGAAGGTGACGGAAACTGGAAGGATAAACCCTTACTACCTACTTACAAAAAAGGGGAGATAGGCCCTTTGATATACCAGACCTTCGTAGATTCCATAAATGAAAACTTGAGAAGATTTAAAAACATCGAACCAGAAAGTCATATCGCCCAACTGGTACCCTTTATAGATAGATTGGATATAGATGTAGAATTCATAGATAGAGACATCACCCTCACGCTGGGTAGGGCTTATCAAAATATGACCGTTATTGAAAAAATAAAGATGATCAGATATCTGAAATCGACTATGCTCTCATTCTCGGGTAGAAAAAAGAGTGAGTCCGTAGATGAGATAAAATATCACGATGATCTCGTGGAGGGGGTTTTGGGCAAGCTCGAAAAGTTTGCACCCTCTGTTGTGAGAAAGGCCCGTAAAGAAAGGAAAGAATACATGGCCAAAAAGCTCTATGAATTTAGTAAAAAAGGTAAGGTCATCGCAGTAATCCCTAAAAGCAAGATATATGACATATTTAAAGAAGTCAACAGGCTGAAGATGGAGGAACGGTTCAAAGGAGAAAGTTCTAGTATTAAAAGTCTTGAAAAGATCGGTAAGAAGGTCTACTCCAAGGTCATACGTTATGCCTCATCGGCCTTTTTTATTTTCCTAGCGATATATCTATTTCTTTTTTCAGACGTATTGAATATATGGCGAGCTTGGCTTTACTGGTTCATAGCAGTAGGTGGGATGTCGGCCTTAGGGTCAGCACTAGTTAAAGGTCATCCGTTATCGATCATAATTTCATTCCTTCTTGCCCCATTCATGTCCCTTACCTTACACGGACCGGGATGGATCGCTGGATATGTTGAACTAAAGGTCAGAAACCCTACTATCTCAGATATAAAAAGTTTGACTGCAAGTAAAAATGCTTCAGAGTTCTTATCGAATAATATCATCAAGGTCTTTTTGGTAGGTACTTTCTCTAACATATTCACCTGGATTGGACTATTCATAGTACTTCCATTACTGATCAGATTTGCCGGATAACGACAGTCAAAATTAATATATCCCCACATCACATTTGTCCTCATATCTCATGATCAAAATTAAGCACATAAAACGGATATTCGAAGGTATGCTGATGGGAGGAGCTAATGTTATACCAGGTGTATCTGGTGGGACCATGGCCTTGATCACCGGTATATATGAGAGGTTGATCCATTCTATCAACACCATACCATTATCAGCCCCATTCTTTTTACTGAAAGGAGATTACAGAGAATTTGGAGATAGGATAAAATCCGTTGATCATAATTTTTTAATACCTCTGATAATCGGGATCCTCATCGGGACTTTATCACTGGCAAGATTTATGGAATATCTTCTCGATACGGTACCTGCTATCACCTATTCATTTTTCTTCGGTCTTATATTAGCAGGTTTGGGAGTGATATACAAATATATAGATGAGGTCGATATCAGGATCGTTATCTGGGGGATTTTTGGGTTCTTATTCGCTTTTTTTCTGGTGGGATTACCTAAATTACAAACAGAACCAAATCTCTTTATTATTTTCATTTGTGGTATGGCCGCCATAATATCGATGATCCTACCAGGATTATCTGGAGCATTCATATTGATCTTTCTTCAACAGTATGATTTCATGCTGAATGCACTCAATGATCTAAACATCCCTGTGATAGTCACCTTCATAACTGGCGGTGCGGTTGGTCTATTTACATTCTCTAAATTACTAGAGTATCTTTTGAATAAATATGAATCGGCGATCATGGCACTATTATTTGGATTGATGGTAGGCGGTCTTAGGGCTCCTGGAGAAGAAGTTATCGATATAAATCCACCACTCTATCAATTTATTGTGCCTGCGATCATCGGAGCGGTATTAGTCATAGTTATCGAATATATATATGTTTCACCTAAACAGATGATGATCATATACGTTTGAATCCTCTTCTCACATACCCTGATAAAGCCCTTCTGACATAGAAAAATGTCTGAACATAAGTCCTATCTTTACCAGCAACATCTACATTACCATCCTTTATATTTTTTACAACATCCTCCCACGAATCTATATCCTCAAAAACTGCGTAGGCTTTACCTACTGTTTTCAATCTATGACAGTCGCTGCCTGCGATCATAGGTAAACTCATCTTTTCGGCAGCCTTTCTAGCCTTAACGTTCTTCGAATGCCAGCTCCTCCCATTCAATGCCTCGATGGCAGTCCATCTATTGTTAAACAAGTTTTCTTCACTCATGCCTGACCAATACCTGTAAGGATGAGGGGCTGCTGCGATGGCCCCTTGTTCTTCTATCAGATCGATAGCCTCGGCGATAGATCTGATTTTACCTATTTCCTCTTGTATCCCGATGGCCATTACATGTCCCTCTCCAGTGCTTACTTCGATTCCGGGGACTATTATAAGGTCGGTTTCTTTATCCTTTATACTCCTATATCCTTCTAGTGTGTTGTGATCCATGAAGGCTAAACCATCTAATCCCACTTTCTCGGCTTTTTTGATTATCTCTTCGGGCTTCCCGTTAGAATCACCCGAATATGTCGAATGAACATGCATATCTATCTTCATTAATACCCCTCGATATACTTCAGTATCTTATCTGCTAGGTTATCATTTTGATTTTTCAATATTTTATAAATCTTTTCCTTTAATCCCTTTTTGTATTCTTTCTCTGCAAGATGTATGCGTGATGCGTGAACCATGGCATCTACATGAGGATCTTCACGTTGAATATAATCGCCATGACCGATCTTCTCGATTATATGACCTGAAACATTAGTTACTATTGAGTGCCCTAATTCGTCCTGGATTTCAACTTCATTTAACTCTAAGACTTCACAAAGGTGGACTCTTGCGGCTTTTTTTGGATAAAAAAAATCGCCTTCAGTTTCGATCTCATCTTCCTCAAGTTCCTTAAAACCGATAGTATCATGCCCAGTAAGGGCTGCTTTGTAGAACAAATAAGGGTCATCAGTCAATGAAAAGGTGAATCTGTTATTTTCTTTAAAGTTCTTTGCAGAGTCTGAAGGGTTGTATATTCTTAACTCTATTGAATCCTCTTCTAGCAACGCACCTACTGCAGCGGCATTAAGATGGGTGTTCCATGTTAACAATATACCCTCATACCAGGCCATGATCTCAAGCTACTTCCATACCTCTTTGAGGTTTCTTTTTTTTACCCTTGCCCGGAACGTTTACTTTAGGCATGGGGATCGGAGGAGGAAGTTTTATCTCCCTAGATATGAGTACTGCCTGGGGTATACAGTTCTGTATTATCGCAGAGTGAACCTTATTAGCTATCTCATTAGGCAATTTATTGTCGCTCCTCCATTTTTCAGCGAGGTCTGTCGGTGCATCCTGGATCTCTAGGCTTCCTTCTAATTCTATCCGTCCCATACCCGAATAACCTGCTGTAAAACGGAAGTAGATGTCGAAGGAGTCTTTAGTTATGTGCTTTATCTTAGTTATAGAACTGTTATGATCGATCCTAACGTTTTTCTTCGGTTTTCCTCTACTGGAAAATCTTTCAGCGTCTATGGATTTTATACTAAACCTAGTTATCGACATGATGGTTAATACCACCTAGGGATTTAATAATCTTTTCATAAAGTGATTTTTTCTGGGTTTTGGTTATGAATATCCCCAATATAAGCAAAATCTTTATAATCTTCGAACTCGATTGTGACCGTACCAATTTGTCCTAAAGGTCGTGTTTATTATGGCAGCCAACACAATAGAAAGGTTATTGAACGACATTAAAGAAGATCTTGATGTAGATGAAGTCACTTTGATTTCAAGAAGCGGTATGCATATCGGGGGTGATGTTCCAGAAAATGCTCATTTGGAGACTTTTGTAGCTATGTCCGCAATATTATTGGGGGCTGCTGAAACAGCTACCTCTGAGCTTGAAGAGGAACTATCTCACGTTGTAGTCGAACTAAAGCGGTCCCGTGTACTCGTTATGAACAACGGACCTACTGCATTATTAGCAGTTAAGATGTCCAAAAAATGTGACATCGAAGATATTTTAGAAGGATTAAAAGAACCGATTGACGATCTACAAGGAATATTATAAAATCGGGCAGGGGTTATATAATGGCTAAAGGTTTTATCAATTGTAATGTGATACCCCTAGCGGGGCGTTCTGAGAAGTTCCATGGTTTTCTTGTTGAAGATGGGTATATCACCTGTATTAAGGACTATGACAGGATAATGAAGGAGAGTGATCAGAAGATCAACTTAAAAGGTTACACTGTGATCCCTGGTTTCATCGACTCTCATGTTCATCTTATGCAAAGAGGGATAAAAGAGAAAATGGTCGATCTATCAGATACAGATAGTTTTGAAGAAGCAAAGTATTATCTAAATAAAGAGATGGATAAAAGAGAAGAAGGGGAATGGATAATAGGTATTGACTTTGATGATACAAAATGGAAAAGAGCTAGAGTCCCGTCAAAAAAAGATCTAGATGAGGTAGGCGAAAACTACCCGATAATATTAAAACGGATCTGTGGCCATCTTGGTGTAGCTAATTCAAAGGCACTTGAAATGATCGACGATAGTTGGGAAAATGTAGATCATGAATCTGGGATACTAAAGGAAAATGCGGTATGGAATCTTGATGATATCGTCGGAATAACCAAGGAAGACAGGAAAGAAGCGATAATAAAAGGGATCGAGATAGCACATGAACTTGGAGTTACTAGTGTTCATGAGATCGTAGATAGAGATGGTTGGGAGGCTTATGTAGAATTAGATGAAGAGAGGGACCTAGAATTGAGAGTTAGGTGCTATCTACATTACGACGAGGTCGGCGATCTCGAACCGATTAATAAAAGTGAATTTCTTTCTCTTCGGGGTATAAAAGTTTTTGCAGATGGATCATTCGGAGGAAGGACTGCGGCGTTATGGGATGATTACTCAGATGATCCTGGAAACAATGGTCTTTTATTAAGAGATAAAGAACAATTACAGGATATAATAAGCACAGCCGAGAGCAAAGGTTTCCAATGTATGATACACGCCATAGGGGACAGGGCGATAGATACTGTAGTTGATGCCTATTCGGACTCCGCCCAAATGATCAAGGAACTGCGACATAGGATCGAACATGCTGAATTGCTTAGTGATGAGAACATAAAGCGTATCAGGGAAATGGGTTTAGTACTATCCGTTCAACCCAACTTTTCCTATAAATGGTCTCAACCCGGGGGGATGAATGAAAAACGGTTGGGAAAAGAAAGACTCGAGAGATGTGACCCATTATGGAATTTACAAAGAGCATTGGTGAAAACTGCCTTCGGATCCGACAACATGCCCATGTCACCTCTTTTTGGTATTTATTCTGCTACGAATCATCCTTTATTGGAACAGAGGATCTCTACGTACAATGCACTCCAAAGCTACATAACCAATGGTGCTTACGTGGGGAGAGATGAAAAGGAACTAGGGGAACTGACAGAAGGTAAGAAGGCTGATTTTGTCGTATTATCTGAGAATCCCCTTGATGCTGAAGATATTAACGATATAGAGGTAAAGATGACTGTGGTGAACGGCGAGATCGTTTATAGCGATCTATGAAATCGATTACCTTTAAATAATCGAAGTGCGATTACAATCGGTGATAAAATGACTGAGGTTATTGAGGATTTAAAATATACGGATAATCATGAGTGGGTCCAGATAGATGGGGATAAGATAACCTACGGGATAACAGATTATGCACAGGAAGAATTAGGGGATATCGTTTACATCGAATTACCATTGGTTGATGAAGACATAGAAAAAGGTGAAGTTATGGGTGTAGTGGAATCCGTTAAAACGGTTTCCGACTTACATTCACCAGTCTCCGGTACAATATTAGAGGTAAATGAAGAACTGGAAGCCGCTCCAGAACTGATAAACGAAGAACCGTTCTCAAAAGGATGGATCGCAAAGATAGAAATCGATGATCCATCTGAACTTGACGATCTACTCTCAGCCGAGGAATATAAAGAAGAGGTCGATTGAATAACTGTATTTATTCAATAAAAAAAAGAAAGGGTTTTAATCGTATTTATCCAAGAATGAGAACCGTTCATGTGCTGGTAGTCCTTCCTTGTAGCAGTAATGGATCTCCTGAAAATCGTTCCTGAACTCGATCACATCGGCTTTCACTTTTTCTGGATCTTCATCATCCTTGACTATCCTTTTGATGAACTCTCCGACTTCGTCCATGTGAGACTCTTTCATACCTAGTCGAGTGAGTTCCTGCGCTCCCAGTCTGATACCGCTTGGCTCTTTGGCACTATTTACATCGTCCCAGGGCATCAGATTCTTGTTAGCGATCATGTTAGCTTCCTCCATTGCCTCTACTAGCGTTTCTCCGCCGCCTTCTTCTTGTACATCGATGGCTAGTGTGTGAGACTCAGTAAAGCCTTTGTGAGAACACATGACGTCGATATCCCTTTCATGCAGAGCCTGACCGAGTGCTTTGGCATTCTTAATTATCTGCTTAGCATACTCTTTTCCAAACTCCTGATGTTCAGCTAAAGAAACAGCCAGGGCGGCCATCGTGTGCAGATGATGGTTGGATAACACTCCCGGGAATACACCATAGAACAATTTTTGCTTCATCTCTTCATCCCTTGGATTGGATAGTAGGATACCTCTCTGAGGGCCTGGCAGGGTCTTATGAGTACTACCTGTCATGACCTCGACACCCTCTCGCAGCGGATCCTGGAATTCCCCACCGGCTATTAGTCCAAGCACGTGTGCTGCGTCATACCAGACATAACATCCGGCTTCTTCGAAAGCATCCCTAAGTTCCTCCAAAGGAGGTGGGAACATGTATACAGATCTTCCGAAAAGTGCTATATCTGGTTTCTCCTCCTTGATCATCTTTTTGGTCCCTTCTACATCGATGTTCATCTCCTCGACGTTGAAGGGATAAGTTATAGGTTCCATACCCCTGAAGCCAACAGAACCGAACTTTGCGCTGCTTATATGAGCACCATCCGACACATCCACTGCTGTGATCTTTTTTCCTGGACCGCCTAAACCCATGAGTACCGCTTGGTTCGCGTTGGTACCCGAGATCGGTCTTACATCAGCATACTCTGCGCCGAAAAGGTCACTTGCTAATTCCTGAGCCTTCAATTCGACTTCATCTACAAAGATGTTGCCTTGATAGTACCTATCACCCGGAGAACCTTCAGCATATCTATCATGAAAATCACTGATGAGTAATTCCCTTGCCATCGGGCTGATTATATTCTCCGATGCTATCATCGGTAGCGACTTTTTGAACCATTCATGGTGTTTTTCTACTTGTTCGTATATAAAATCCGCATCTTCTCTCATTATGACACCTCTACAGGGGGATTAAGTTATCGATATTAAACCGTTTTGTTTGGAAAAGTTCTATCGAAATGAGAAAGAACAGAGCTGATATCAACTAGTGAATTTCACGGTAGATCGGTTCAAAACCCTTTTCCTCAAACCAATCTTCCATGAAATCAGGGCTTAAGTCTAATTTTTCTTCTGATATATTTTTGAACTTTTCATAGCTGATCTTTTTCCCAACAAAATCCCGATAGATCATCCTAAACAATTCTAGCAATCTATCCCTACCTACAGAGGCCTCCAGATCCCAGAAGGCCCAGCTTCCTTTAAGATACCAATGGGTGTACATATCATCTAGAAAGGTAAGTTCCTTGACAGGTCTATCATCTTGAGCTAGATGCTTTTCAAGCCTCTCTCGGTAACTGTTGAAGTACTTCATATCCACGTCCATCTCATCGTTCATCATGGCCGTTAGTATAACTTCTAGATATTGTGTGATAGCTTCAGCTAACCACGGCTCTTTGAAATCTACACCGACCCCGAACCAACCGTGTATTGTCTCGTGTAACGATAGCGATTTAGGTAAGTTTTCTATCTTCCAATCGTTATCTATCAGATATTTTGTAAAAAGGTCTCCGACTACCCATAAGCCGTCTCTTTCAAAGCCCCATTCCGCACCTTCTTTACCTCTCGGTGATATGATACCGATACCTCCGTTTCCCTTTTTCAATGGACCAAATAACGTTGTGCACAGTTCGATAGATGAGGAGAAATCATCTATCAATACCTCTTTGAAATTTATGATTTCTTTTGGTATATGCATCTCTATATCTAAACCACAGCATTCTCTTTCAAATGTATCTAAAAGGGGTGAAGCGCAGATGAATATGTCCTCTATTTTTCGAGTGTAACGGTATCTGCTTTTTTCCCCGATCGATTCACCAGGAGTGATCGCTGTCCAATCTTCCGGCAGATCTAATTTCAGATCGTAGGTAAAACTCTCAAATTGAGACTGTGGTTCTATGGTCGGAAACCACCAGCAGAAGCCGGATAATTCTACTAAATCCTCCTTGATTATACAGACTTTGTATCCCTGGAAAGAACTTACTGTCCCCTCCCAATTTATTTCAAGTAAAGAATCCTCGCTGTCCCAATTATCAACACTGTATCTGGTCATTAGTTTTCTTTTTTTATCGACCTCCCAGTCGAGACACCTATCACCCTGTTTTATTGATAAAACATCAAACCTATTGCCGAGATAGAAACGAAATCGTTCATCTCCAGATATTTTTACCCTATCACTTGCTTTTAGTGTGCCCTGTTTGGGTTCAATTTTTAACGTGATGTCGTGATTTTTTATCCTCATCGATCAAGATAAGGTACTTACTTGAGTTATATAATTTATTTAAAACATTACAAAACAGTTTAAGACAATTTTTTTATACTGCGCAGAAGTTGTAAGTATAAAGATAAAAAAGGAGATAACAATGGCCCGAATAGAAGATTTCCAAGCAAAAGACGTTATGACTAAAGATTTTATAACTGCCAAACCCGATGATAAGGTCTCGGATGCCATAGGACTGATGGGTAAGCA
>PULU01000124.1 GCA_003551065.1 Thermoplasmata archaeon
CGAATTGATGAAAAATATCTCAAACACACAGTCGTTAGAAAGGGTGAAGAAGGACCGGAATTGGAGTATTCTCCCGTAAATTTAGATAGGTTCGAAGTCAAGGAGCGTGAGTACTGATGAAGCTCAGGATATTCAGGTATGATGGTGAAGGATCACATTACGACGAATTTCAAGTACCTCATGAATCCGGGCAGACAGTGCTTGATGCACTTTTCTACATCCAAGAGAACTTAGATGACTCTCTCTCTTTCCGCTATTCTTGTCGAGGCGCTGTCTGTGGTTCGTGTGCCATGCTGATAAACAAAGTTCCACGTTTGGCCTGTAGAACGCAGGTAAAATCTCTGGTAGAGGGTGAAGACGATGCAGAGATAAAGCATTATCCAGCACTCGATAAGGGTGATGAGATCCCAGAAGGAGCTGTGCTTATAGAACCTCTACCTCATCTCCCCGTAGAGAAAGATCTGATAGTCGACCAGGACAAATTCTTCGAATATTATAGAGATATTGAACCGATGCTGAAGACTGAAGGTAAAGTTCCAGAAAAAGAGTATGAGATGAGCCCCAAAGAGGTGAACGAGCTTGAGGAATATACAAACTGCATATTATGCGCTGCCTGTTTCGGAGCTTGTCCCGTGGACGGTGAAAATGAAGATTACCGAGGACCGGCGGCACTTGCTAAGTTGTACAGGTTCCATATCGATCCTAGAGATAACGAAGATAGGCTCGAGTTAGCCGATCATGAGGATGGATGGTGGGCATGTGAGTTCCATACCAATTGTCGGAAAGTGTGTCCCAAGAACGTACCTCCGAACATAGCCATCGGAAAAGCCAGGTCACAGCTCCAGAAGGAGGATGAATGAGATGAGGAAAGAACGTGATTCATTGGACGAGAAAGAAGTTCCCGATGATGCTCTTTATGGAGTTCAAACTGTAAGAGCTATGGAGAACTTCCCAGTAACTGGACGTACCGCTTTCCCGGAGTTGATAGACTCGTACGTTTTACTGAAAAAGGCATGTGCTGAAGCTAATATCGAGTTAAAGAAACTAGACCCGATAAAAAGTGATTACATCCTGGAAGCCTGTGAAAGACTGCATGGAAGTTTTTATGATGAATTCAAGGTGGACGTTTTTCAGGCAGGTGCAGGCACATCTTTCAACATGAACGTCAATGAAGTCATAACAAATAAAGCCCTTGAAATAGCTGGAAAAGAAAAAGGCGATTATGAATACATCCATCCCAACGACCATGTGAACATGTCGCAGTCCAGCAACGATACATTCCCTACCGCATCTCATCTTGCGGTGATCGATATCTCTCAAGATCTTCTGGAAGAATTGAAGAGATTGAAAAGAGATTTTGCAGATAAGGGTGAGGATTTCTCAGATATCGCTAAATCAGGTAGGACACATCTCATGGATGCCACTCCGGTGACATTGGGTGATGAATTTTTTGCATACGCTAGGACCATCGAGAGGTCTTATGAGAATTTAGAAACATCTTTGAAAAGTCTGTACGAACTCCCTATAGGGGGTACGGCAACAGGTACCGGTGTCAATACACCTGAAGGATTCAGGGACAAGGTCGTTAAGAAATTGTCATCGGAATTTGATTTAGAATTAGTAAGTGCTGAAAATAGTTTTGAAATGTTACAGAGTCGGATGCCCATGGGTGATCTCATGGGAGCTTTGAAGAATTTAGCACTGGAACTGATAAGGATAGCTAACGATCTACGGTTACTTTCCAGTGGACCCAAAACCGGGCTGTCAGAGATAGAACTTCCGGCGGTTCAACCTGGTTCTTCCATAATGCCCGGAAAGGTAAATCCAGTCATGGCAGAATGTCTGAACATGATATCCTTCCAGATCGTTGGAAACGCTACCACCGTCGATATGGCTGTTCAAGCAGGTCAGATGGAATTGAACGTCATGACACCTGTTATAACCTACAATATCATGGAATCCATATCGATGTTGAATAATTACCTGCCTGTTTTTAGAGAGAAATGCGTCCAAGAAATATCTGCTAACAGATCCAAGTGTAGGGAGCATTTTGAATCCAGTGCAAGTTTAGCTACCCTATTGAGTCCCAAGATCGGATACATGAAAGCTGCTGAACTAGCTAAAGAATCAAATGATAAAGATATCCCAGTACCGAAGTTAGCTGTTCAAAAAGGAATATTGACAGAACAAGAGGCCGAAGAACTCTTCTCGACTGAGAACGCTGCAAGAAGTAAATATGATACTGTTATCGATGATGAGTAGCTTTCCATCCCTAAGATATTTTCCCGTAACTTATAAATTGATTTTAACGGTAAATAAAACGATAGCATGAAAGCACTGAAAAATGGAAGGGTCGAACCGATCACGAGCGAGGGGTTTGAGGGAACTGTATTGATAGATGGAGGGAAGATAGTCGATTTTGGTGCCGATATCGAGGTCCCAGACGATGCAGAAGTGATAGACGTAGAAGGTAAAACGATAGTTCCGGGTTTCATAGATGCCCATTGCCACGTGGGTATAAGTGAGGAAGGCGAAGGATGGGAAGGAGAGGATACCAATGAGATCTATGAACCGATTACCCCACATCTTAGAGCTTTAGATGCCATTAATCCTGATGGTTTAGCTTTGAAAGAAGCTGTTGATGCTGGAGTTACCACAATAAATGTAGGACCAGGTTCTTCTAATCCTATCGGTGGTACCTTCGTTGCCATAAAAACAGCAGGTTCTTCCATCGTAGATGAACTCGTTATCAAAGAACCCACGGGACTTAAGATGGCTACCGGTGAGAACCCGAAAAGGGTGTATAAGGAACAGAAAAAGATACCATCTACACGTATGAGTACAGCGGCGCTGATCAGAGAGAAGTTGTTTGATGTCAAGGAATATATGGAGAACGGAGAAGAAAAAGATTTCAAACTCGAAGCTTTAAAACCACTGCTCGAAAGGGAGTTACCTGGAAGGATACATGCTCGTGACATCCTCCCACACGGCAGAGCCGTGGGGCTTCCCGATTGGAAATCTAAGGTCTACAACTCATCTGTTCTTTCGGCTTGAAGGTACCGGCCGTTCTATGGAACAGATAGGTTGATGGCTGTGCCACGCAACCGTTACTCATATCCCTCTCAGGATTCTGAGTTATCTTTTTTCTTATATTTTCAGCACCGTTCACATCGGCGTTCATCACACTACCACAA
>PULU01000134.1 GCA_003551065.1 Thermoplasmata archaeon
AAACGTTTTCTTCGGCCGAAAATGTGGACTGGACGACAAAAAAAACCTTTTCGATTCCTTTTGAACAATCATCTTTTCATCATTCACTGCAACGATCTCCTCTTTTTCACCAGCCTGTTTGATTTTTTCACGTTACTATGGACCAGTAGTTGCATATGCTAATCTAAAAGTGAGCCAAAACCAGCCTTTGTGCTAATGAAAAAGTGAGCCAGTCCACGAGGATATCAAACCAGAAATGCTAACGAAAAAGTGAGCCACCAAATCCAAACTCCGATACAATTGAGAGCAACAACACAATTGATTGGAGGGTGAAAGGCGTGATCGTGGACGTGGAATTATATGGCCAAATACGAAAAATGCATACCCATGAGAACATCAGCCAGCGAGAAATAGCCCGCAGGCTGGGTATTTCAAGAAACACGGTTAAAAAATACTGCGACGGCAACCATGTTCCCTGGGAGAGAAAACCCTACGAACGAGTAGCCACTGTGGTGACAGAACCGGTGCTTCACTTTATTCAAGATTGCCTAAAGCAGGACGAAACAGAAGGATTGAAAAAACAACGCCATACCGCCAGACGGATTTATCATCGCTTGAAAAAAGAAAAAGGTTACACCGGCAGTGAATCTGCCATTCGAAATATCGTCAAAGAAATGAGACCCAAGTACAAAGAAGCCTTTATGCCCCTGGAATTCGATCCTGGTGAAGCAGCCCAAGTGGATTGGGGTGAAGGAACCATTTACCTGAAAGGCATCAAAAACAAAGTTCAATTATTCTGCTATCGATTATGCAATAGTGCAGACATCTTTGTGAAAGGTTTTTATCGCCAAAACCAAGAATCCTTTTTAGAAGGGCATGTGGATGCCTTTACCCACTTTAATGGCGTTCCCGAAAAAATCATCTTTGATAATGCTCGCGTTGGGGTTAAAGAAGGCTTTGGCCTTCATGCCAAACCGCAGGCCGGCTATCAGGCACTTGGTGCCCATTATGCCTTCAAGACGCATTTTACCAATATCAACAGTGGCAACGAAAAATCGCTGGTGGAAAACCTGGTGGGTTGGTCCCGACGCAACCTCATGGTCCCCATTCCACGAGTGGACAGCATCGACGAACTCAATGAGCTTTTGATCGCAGGTTGCCTGGAATACCGAAAACACCATATTCAGGGCCGGAGCCAAACTGTAGGGGAACAATCCAAAGCAGATTGTCACGCCCTGATCCCGTTGCCCGAGTACAACTTTGACACCAGTAGAACTGTCAATTCACGCGTGTATGATGACAGCACGTTTCAGTTTGACCGAAACCGCTATTCCGTACCAGTCAAGTGGGTGGGTCGTCAGATCAGCGTCAAAGCCTTTGGCAATGAAATCGCTTGCTATGACAACGCAGAGAAAGTCGCTACCCATCAACGAAGTTACCGGCAAGGAGAATTTTTGTATCAGCTGGAGCACTACCTGCCCCTGCTAGAACAAAAACCCCGGTCTGTCTACCACGCCAAACCTGTTCGTACATCCGGGGCAACAGCTCTGCTCGATTGGGGTAAAACCTTCCCCAACGATGCCAAAGACACCGTCAAGCTATTACAACTAAGCATCGATCATGGCGTTGACCGGCTCCTGGCCATCCGTGACAAGCTGCCAATGGGGACTCAACCCACCATTGAACTGGTGAGAAGTGAACTCAACCCACCCACGGATCCCCTGCCAAGTTCAGCCGATCGTATCACCGTTCATCCCATGGACCTTTCAGCCTATGATCGAAAATACCAGGTGGTGTGCCGATGAACGGGAAACAAGAAGTGATCGCCCTATACGCCAAGCAACTGCGAATTCCCAGTTTTTCCAGATATCAGGAAGTGCTGCGTCAAACAGACCAGCCGGGCTACGAAGAATTTCTCCTGGCAATG
Source organism: Thermoplasmata archaeon (assembly GCA_003551065.1). GTDB lineage: Archaea > Thermoplasmatota > Thermoplasmata > Halarchaeoplasmatales > Halarchaeoplasmataceae > Saliniplasma. The sequence goes on from PULU01000134.1 coordinate 1,907, forward strand.
ATGAAACAGGAATTGGAATCTCGCCGGATCAATCAGGAGAAAAGACGGATCAAAGCCGCCGGGTTTCCGCATCCCAAAACACTGGACGAGCTGGATTTAAAACGATTACTCCACGTGGAGGACGCCTTTATCCATGAACTGGCCACCTGCGACTACATCAGAAAAAGACAAAACATCGTGATGATTGGCAATTCAGGGGGTGGTAAAACCCACTTGAGCATTGCGTTGGGGTTAAAAGCTTGTGAAGCGGGATTCCGGGTCAAATTCTTTACAGCTGCCACCCTGGCGACTCTCCTGGTGGAAGCCAAAGACCACCGGGAACTGCAAAAGGTAGAAAAACAACTACAGAAAACAGAATTATTGATTCTGGATGAACTGTCCTATCTGAGCTTCAACCGCCATCAATCCGAGCTTCTTTTCAAGGTCATTTCCGACCGGGCGGAAAAAAGCAGTGTGATAATCAGCAGCAACCTTGAATTTTCAAGGTGGACAGAACTCTTTGAAAACCCCACATTGATCACTGCTTTAGTGGATCGGCTCACCTTTCGGTCCCATATCCTTAATATGAACAACCCGTCCTACCGAATGGAACAAGGATGATGGGCTATTAAGATGCGACTGTTGTGGATTCTATGGATAACTCCCTGACAGGAGTTACCCACAGAGCCCACAACAGCTTGGACAACGCCTTCGGCGTTGACCACATCTTAACAGCCCCGACGACAAGCTTTCTATGATTGATTTGACAAGGACCAAAAGACAGGGATTGATACTCAGGCTTACTGGCTCACTTATTCGCTATGATCTGAACCCCCTGAAGCGGACACATCGGTGGTTCAAATAGCAAGTAAATATTTCCTGTCTAACTCTGATCTTTTTTCTGCAGGAGTCATCTGGTACTTTAGTTGATATCGGGAGTGATTATAAAATTCAACATAATCCATCACTTCTTGAATAACCTCGTTAGCACTCATTTTTGAGGTGTTCTGTACCCACTCTGTTTTCATGCAGGAGAAGAAACTTTCTATGGGCGCATTATCAATGGGTTTCCCAGGCCGCGACATTGAGGCGTTGATCGGTAGATGCTTAATGTATTGATGGTATTCCGATGATGTGTACTGTGTTCCTTGATCGCTGTGCAAAATGATCTTAACCTGGGCCGTATCATCGAGATGCGACTTTGCTGCTTCAATCGTTTGAATAACCGTGCGAGTAGAAGAGTCTTTTGAAGCAATACAGCCAACA